>NZ_LKGQ01000004.1:0-274411 GCF_001401785.1 Pseudoalteromonas sp. P1-16-1b
TAATAAATCTCAATTTAAGTGCCATATTTCATTATAAATCAATAAGTTCTCAACGCGCCGTGAATTCTCGATTTAAGTGGCACTGATCAAAAAAAATGCAAAAAATTCAAATTTTATAAAAAACCAATTGATAACTATTTTCGTTTAGATTAATATAAACCCACTAAATGAAATTGAGAGTTGTTTGTATTCATGTATGTTTGTCTTTGTCACGGTGTGACCGATAAAAAAATTGAGCAAACCATCGACGATGGTGCTACTACCATGCGCGAGCTAACTAAAGAGCTTAAAGTGGGCAGCCAATGCGGTAAGTGTTGTTGTTGTACTAAAAAGATCCTCAATCGTAAACTGATTCAAATTGCAGATATAACCGATCAAGTGGCTTAATAGTAATCTACATAAATAGGCCTACCTAAACGAATTGGTTTAACATTTAAAAATTAAACATAAAAAAAGCAGCCTTAGCTGCTTTTTTTGTATTTATAACTTTAACTTACAGTTGCGATTGTAAGTAGTTTTCAAGCCCAGTGTTTTTGATCAGCAGTTGCTGTGTTTCTAGCCAATCAATTTGCTCTTCTTGCTCATTTAAAATGTTATCGAGCGCTTCACGGCTAATGTAATCTTTTTTACTTTCAGCTAGTTTAATGGCAGCACGAAGCTCGTCTACTGTATCAAGTTCAAAGCTCATGTTAGCGGCAATCATTTCTTCGCTGTTTTCACCAATGCGTAAGCGTCCTAAATCTTGAAGGTTAGGCAGGCCTTCTAAAAATAAAATACGCTCAATTAAACGATCGGCGTTTTTCATTTTTTGTATCGATACTTTGTAATCAGCTTTGTCTAGTTTACTAAAACCAAAATCTTTAAACATACGTGCATGTAAAAAGTATTGGTTAATACCCACAAGCTCATTAGCAAGTACTTTATTTAGTGCTGCAATAACGTCTTTATCGCCTTTCATAATGTAAGTCCTTATTCGCCCATTTGAGCTTGGTGGTAGTTTTGAGTGCCAATTTTGTCAATCAGACCCAGTTGTTGCTCTAACCAGTAGACGTGATCTTCTTCGGTATCAAATAATAGCTTTTCTAGAATTTCACGAGATTGATAATCTTGCTGTTGTTCACAGATAGCAATAACTTCTTTAACACACTCAACCACTTCAAGTTCTAAGGTTAAGTCGTTTTGCATCATGCTTTTTACATCGTTACCAATTAACAGGTCACGACGTTTGGTCATGTTTGGTACGCCTTCTAAAAAAAGAATACGCTTAATTAGCCAATCAGCGTGGTCTTTTTCTTCTTCCATTTCATGGTTAAGACGCTCATAAAGTTTGTTTAAGCCCCAATCGTCGTACATACGAGAATGAATAAAATACTGGTCAATAGCAGCTAATTCGTTAGCTAACAATGTATTGAAGGCGTCGATTACTTTTTGATTACCTTTCATAGCGCTTATCCTAAAAATTCTAATTGTGGCTAGTCTAGTATATAGGCACAGAATTGCAAGTAATTTACTTATAAATCATATGGTTAATATTGAGTTTGATTCTCGTTTAAGTTTGCATTGCTGGTTGATAAATGGACAAGTTGCTATTTGTATTTTAGATCAGCAAGTTAGTTGAGGGTATAAGCGCGTTCATACCGTAAAAGTATGAACGCGTAAGTGATTAAAATTGATAAGTAACACCTACTGTGGCCGTGGTACCTAAACCTTTAATGTTGTATCCACCATAGGTGTAAGATTGCGCACGAGCAGGGAAGTAATCTTGGTTAAATAAGTTTTCTACCCCGATGAAACCTTGCCAACTATCTGCAAACTGATACTGACCACTTAAATTAAAAACCGTGTAGTTATCGACAGGTCCCTGATCGCCAACATACTTACCATTATCATTAGGCTCAAAGCGCTTTCTATCACCCACATACAAGTAACTTAATGTTAGTGACAGGGTATCCGTAGGCTGCCAGTTAAGGTTTGCTGTGGCTTTTGGTGGACTGATTTGCTTAGAGCCTAAATATATATCTGCTTCAGTATTTTTACCTTCTACATAACTATACGTTGCCAGTAATTTAAGAGATGGGCTTATGGTGTAGTCTACTAAGGCTTCATAACCCCAAATTTCTTGAGGTGCTCTAACCGGTTCATAAACACCCGTTACTTCATTAAATTTGTTTGTAGTGCCAAGCTCAGAGGTGCTTCGATATGCTGCGACTTCTAAACGAACAGCATCAAATTGAGAATTAAAACCAATTTCATAATTATCGATAATTGAAGCTTGTGTTTGAATAAGGCCTATATCATTTACTGTGGCAGAGCGAAGTAGGCGGCCAATATCTGATATATCAGATCCCTGTGAGTAGTTTAAAAAGGGGCTGAATTTTTCATCTAGATTGTATTTAATGCCCACGTTATAGGTCGTAGCATTGTAATCAACCGTGTCGCCTTTTACGCTAATTGGCACAGAGCATTGCGTGGCCGTTTTACATAATTTAAGCGTGCGATAATCATCTACGCTAAGGTCGATATTTTCTTTGCGTACACCGGCCTTTATTATTAAGTCATTAGCAATAACCCACTTAGTTTGTAAAAAGCCGGCGACACTTTTCATGTCCATTTCTGGCACCCAAACACGCCCATCAACCAGCGGTTGTGCAGTTACATCATTTAACGCATCAATTCCGTAAATAAATGACGCTTCAACTGAGTCAAAGTCTACCTGGGTATTAAAAGTTGCTCTGGCGCCTTTTTTTTCTGAACTTATAACTGATTGACCACCTTGATAATTCTCATCAGGATTGGCAAGGTTTGGAGAGAAGAAAAACACATTTTCTATATCTTGCGTATAGAGGTCTAACGTCATTTGTGTGTTTTCAAGCAGTGCGTAGTCGGTGTATTTTAAGGTTATATTTTCGTTGCCTTCTGGCCCTTGTGGTTTACCTTGCTTTTGTAATTCTGACGGCACATGAATGGCGTAGGTTTTTTCTCCTAGGCTCATATCACCAACATCATCGCCTAAGTCGGTTTTTTGTTGTGAACTAAAGTAGTTATAACTAAATTGGAGTTGCTTTTCATCATCAAAGTCATAGCCAAGTTTAGTGAAGTAATTTTGTGTAACGGCATCAGATAAACCATATTGTAAACCGAGAATATCGCCTTGCGAATCGCGTTGTACACCGTTTTCTTCATAGCTTGCAGTTACTAAGTAGCTAAATTTATCTGCACGACCATTCAATGCTGCAGATAACCTTGCGCCTGCGCTTTCTTCAAGTTTTACCGCACTAAAACGACTCGATAAGCTTATTTCACCTTGGGTTTGCCCATCGCTTTGTGCTTGCTTGGTAATATAGTTAATAATTCCGCCTGATGCGCCGTTACCATAAATTGACGTTGCTCCTTTTATGACTTCTATTCGACCTATTGCGCTTGGATCTAAGGTTTTTACCCCTAATGATCCGTTACGCAGTGGCGTTGACTGTGGCACGCCATCAATCATGATCAGTGGGGCACGCCCGCGTAAAGTTTGTCCTGAATTACTTGAGCTTCCAGTATCTGGAGCAAGGCCGGGAACCATTTGTGCTAAAAGGCTTTGTAATTCTGGATTAACTTTTAAATGCGCTTCTATTTGCTTTTGACTAATAATAGTTATGGAAGCAGGGACCTCATCAATACTTTCAAAAACACGACTACCCGAAACAATAACGTGCTCCATTTCTGTTTGATTTAAATTTCTTTGGATCGTTGATTCGTCTGCAATACTGGCGCCACTGACTATTAATGCTATTAAGCTCAGAGATGTTTTAAACATGCGGGTCCTTCGTTTGAATGGTTTTAGTTGTATTAATGATGGGCGCAATATTAAGAGTAATTTAAAGTAAACGCAAGGTTAATGATAATTGTTTTTATTTGCATGTATGCTATTGCAAGCTATAGGGGGTCAGATATAACGTTGCGTTAAAAATAGATGCTCGTAACGGCAGTTGATTATTGTTAGCAGGCCTTCTGCGTTTTGTTGCACAAGGCATAAAAATAAAGATGCGATCAGCTTTAATTACAAAGCACTTTGTATAATCAAACTAAGGTGAACAACACTCAATTACGCAGTGTTCAATTGCAAATTCATCATGTAAATAGTGTTTTATGGCATTAAGCTCAATAGGGGTATCTGTTTGCATCACAATTTCACAGTGAGTGGTAGTATCGTCCAGTTGCCACGCTTTTATGGATTTTATTTGCGTAATAGCAAACTGTTGCAGTAATTTCTTGCTTATAAGTTGCTGATCAAAATCAATGGGTGCTGCTTGCATTAAAATGCTGCAGCTGGCTTTAAGTAATAACACGCCGTGATAAATAACGTACAGTGATATTAAAATGGTCGCTATTAAATCAACTACATACCACTGGTATAAAATGATTAAAGTACCGGCAATAATAACGACTATTGATGCCATTGCATCAGACACATTATGAATAAACGCCGCCTTTATATTCATGTTATTTTTAGCGCCGGCTTTAAAGGTTAATAACGCAGTGACTAAATCAACGAGTAGCGCTACTGCGGCAACCCATACAATGATCCAGCCATTGATAGGTTGGGGGTTTAAATAACTATTTATGGCTTCAAAAATTAAATAACCCCCGATGACTATTAACGTAGTGCTATTAAAAAGGGTTGCTAGTATCTCTGCGCGTTTGTAGCCAAAATGATGGGTTGTATCAGCCTGTTTATTGCCAATTTTTCGGGCAACGAGGGCAATAAAAATAGAAGCCGCATCACTTAGGTTATGTAATGCATCGGCAATTAATGAAAGGCTGCCAGAAAATACGCCGCCAACAACTTGCACTACAGTCAGTAAAACATTTATAAATACGGCAAGAGTGAGCTGTTTATCACTTTGGTTATCATCAACGTGACTGTGTGAGTGACCATGACCCATTTTAGTTAAACTCCCTTATTGCTTTACTTTTTACTCATAATGACAACTTTTTACCATTTATAAAAGCGCTGTTTTAATTTGTTTTTTAGATATCGTAATGGCTAAATTTAAATAAGCCCGTGATAGTTACGTATTGAATATAAAAACGATATGCTAGGGTATAAATAAATGTATTAATGGCTTAAGTTATCATAATTATTTAGGCACTTTTTATTTTAAATTTAATAGGCATAAAAGTCGTTTTGAAGGGTTAATAACAATGAACACAGCAATAGAAATTCGCGATGCACAGCCAAGTGATGCAAAAACAATTCTGCATTTTATTAATGAGCTTGCCATTTATGAAAAAGAGCCAGATGCAGTTAAAACAGATGAACAAGCAATTTTAGATACACTGTTTTGCGACGGCGCAACAGCGCATAGTTTAATTTGTTTACAAGATGATGAACCGATTGGTTTTGCGGTGTATTTTTACAACTACTCTACTTGGTTAGGTAAAAATGGTCTCTATTTAGAAGATTTATATGTTAGCCCAGATAGCCGTGGAAACGGTGCCGGTAAAGCTATCATGAAAGAGCTGGCAAACAGAGCAATAAGCAAAGACTGTGGTCGCTTTGAGTGGGTAGTGCTTGATTGGAATAAACCCGCGATTGATTTTTACAATAGCATGGGCGCTGAGCCACAGAATGAATGGATTATATATCGTTTAACGGGCCAAGCATTGATTGATTTTGCAAATAAAGATTAGTACCGAATATGGCCAGTAATATACCTAGTTTTTGTTAAGCTAAGCGCTACATAACTTATAAGAGCAATTTATGGTTAATCAGCATTGGCAAAAAGCGCGTCAGAGCCGCGATGCGCGTTTTGATGGGCTTTTTTATGTAGCGGTAAAAACCACAGGTATTTATTGTCGGCCAATTTGCCCCGCGCCCACTGCGCATGAAAAAAATGTAACCTACTATCAGTTTGCGCACTCTGCTGCGCAAGCCGGGTTTAGGCCTTGTATTCGTTGCAGGCCCGATAGCGCACCAGGTAGTGCTGCTTGGCTGGGATCACAAACCACTGCATTGCGTGCTAAGCAGTTAATTGATCAATATCACGAGTGCGATTGTGAAGTTCTTGCTGCGCGTTTAGGAATAAGCAGCCGCTATTTAAGGCGGCTTTTTTCTCAATATTTTGGTCTTTCAGTAACTCAATATCGGTTATTTAACCAATGCCATTTTGCAAAAAAATTGATTCAAGAAACCAGCTTACCGCTTACCGAGATAGCGTTTGCTTCCGGCTTTAAAAGTGTGCGACGATTCAATGATGCTTTTTTAAAACAACTTAATATCGCGCCCTCAGCGCTCAGAACCGCCAAGCACTCAGCTGATCTTGGGCTCACCTTAATTTTGCCTTTTCGTCCGCCGTATAACTGGCAAGCATTGCATGGGTTTTTAGCAAAACGACTTATAGAGCCAATAGAGTGGTTAACGCCAACCAGTTATGGGCGTACTTTTACTTATAAATCGTGTAGAGGCCGCTTTAATGCTGAATTTATTGCAGATAAACATCATTTTCGGGTGCAAATTGATATAGATAATACGCAATATTTACAGCCAGTTATTAACAACATTCGCCGTGTACTTGATTTAGATGCAGATACTTATTTAATTGAGGCGCATTTAAGCGAACACATTAATAATGCATTTCCACTTACTAAAGGCTTAAGGTTACCGGGTATTTGGTCAACCTTTGAAGCGGGTATTCGCGCTGTGTTAGGTCAGCAGGTGAGTGTAACTGCGGCGCATAATTTAGTGACTCAATTAGTGCAACAGCTTTCAGAGCAACAAGAGGGAAAGGTGTACTTTCCAACACCTGAAGTAGTGGCAGGTAGTGATTTTGCTTTTTTTAAAATGCCGCAGGCACGTAAAAATGCACTGCATAATCTCGCTGAATTTTGTGCTATTCACCCCAAGGAGGATGATTTAGACCAATGGCTTACTTTAAAAGGAATTGGCCCTTGGACGGTTAATTACGCAAAACTGCGCGGTCAAAGCCAACCCGATATTTTACTTGATGGCGATTTAGGGGTTAAAAAAGCCCAAGCGGCAGCAAGCTCGTTTGAATCTGCGAACTGTGCACCATTTCGATCTTACTTAACTTTTCAACTTTGGCAGCAATTATGATAGTGCAAACCAGTTTACCCAGCCCGATTGACGATATTATTATTCAGGCAACTGAAAACGGTATTAGTTATGTGGGGTTTTATCCACCGACCAGTTATGTCAGTACGCCTTTAAATAAGGTGACTAATTCACATGTTTTATCTTGTGTGGCGCAGCTTAATGAGTATTTTGCTCATACGCGTACTGAGTTTGATTTAGAGCTTGATACTGGCGGCACGCCATTTCAGCAAAGCGTATGGCAGGCATTACAAAGCGTACCGTTTGCTAAAGTGGCAACCTATAAAGATATTGCCATACAATTAAATAATCCTAAAGCAGTGAGGGCGGTGGGGGCTGCAAATGGCAAAAACCCAATCAGTATTATTGTGCCGTGTCACCGCATCATTGGTGCAAATAAAAAGCTAACTGGTTATGCTGGTGGCCTAGAGCGTAAGCAATGGTTACTAGAGCACGAAGCAAAATAAATAAAATAGCGTTTCCAAATTTGTATTCTCTGCACTTTAGGGTAGCATAAGCGCACTTTTTATTTGAAGGCACGGCCATGGCGCAATTATACTTTTACTACTCTGCAATGAATGCAGGTAAATCAACCACTTTATTACAATCAGCGTTTAATTATAAAGAGCGCGGTATGGAGCCGGTGATCCTCACGGCTGCCATTGACGATAGAGCAGGAGTGGGCAAAGTATCCTCACGTATAGGCCTTCAAGCAGATGCACATATTTATGATGCGGATAAAGACGTATACGAGCTAATTAAATCGCTCAATAGTGATAAAAAACGCCATTGTGTACTCGTGGATGAATGTCAGTTTTTATCTAAAGATCAAGTTATGCAGTTAACCGATGTAGTCGATGAATTAGGTATTCCCGTATTGTGTTACGGCTTAAGAAACGACTTTAGAGGAGAGTTATTTAGCGGCTCGCAATATTTACTTGCTTGGGCTGATAAGTTAATAGAACTTAAAACGGTGTGTCATTGTGGGCGTAAAGCAAATCACGTATTACGTACCGATGAAAATGGCGAGGCTATTGCCGATGGCAACCAAGTAGAAATTGGCGGCAACGACCGTTATGAATCGGTGTGCCGCAAACATTATAAAGCCGCGTTAAATATGGGCCGTTAAGGCTTTAATAAAGGTATCTATATCCGCTTTGGTAATACCTAAATGGGTTACTAGCCTAAGTTGCTTACTTGGGCTAAACACAATGTCCTGTGCTTTTAAATCGGCTGCTAGTTTTGTGATGTTTATGTTGTTATCACACGTAGCGTAAACCATGTTTGTGGTATTACTCATGTTTACGTTAAAACCTGCCACGTTATTTAACTGCTTTGCTAAATAACGTGCATTAGCGTGGTCATCGACTAAACGTTGAGTGTTATTTTCTAAAGCATATTGCCCCGCAGCAGCTAATATACCCGCTTGGCGCATACCGCCGCCAAGCACTTTTCGCCAGCGTCTTGCTTTGGCTATCAATGCTGTTGAACCAAGCAATAATGAACCAACAGGTGCACCTAATCCTTTTGATAAGCAAATAGATACAGAGTCAAAATGTTGGGTTATTTCTTTAATATCAACGTTAAGCTCGGCAGCGGCATTAAAAGCGCGAGCGCCATCTAAATGCAGTGCTAAGTTATGTTGGTTAACAAATTCGCGTGCTTTGAGTAAATAATCAATACCGAGTACTTTACCACCTATGGTGTTTTCAAGGCTTAACAGGCGGGTTTTTGCAAAGTGGCTATCATCGGGTTTAATTGCTGCAGCAATTTTAGTAAAACATAGACTACCATCGGCTTCATTTTCAATAGGCTGTGGCTGAATAGAGCCTAAAACGGCAGCGCCACCGCCTTCAAACTTGTAGTTATGAGCATTTTGGCCACATATATACTCGTCGCCGCGTTCACAATGGGCCATTAATGCAAGTAGATTTGTTTGTGTGCCTGAGCTACAAAAAAGTGCATCTTGCACATTAAAACGTAATCGAGCATAAGCTTCTAATTGGTTTACACTTTCATCATCGCCATAAACGTCGTCGCCGACGGGGGCATGATACATAATATCCCGCATTTTGCTGCACGGTTTTGTTACTGTATCTGAGCGAAAATCTATCATGGGGTGTCCTTAAGTGGCTTTATACTAATTCTTCACAAATTTGTTCTCGGGTGGCTTTATCAAAATAGCTCCATGCAATAAAGCGACTGACTTTTTGTCCTTGTGCCATTTCAACAATTTTAAATTCACTAATAGGCTGTTGTTTTAGCTGTGCTTCTAAGGCTGCTAGAGTTTCTTTTTTAGAAACCAACGAGGTAAACCAAATTACTTGGTCACTGTGATCCCTGCTTTCTTTGATCATAGTAGAAATAAAGGCCAGCTCACCACCTTCACACCACAGCTCATTACTTTGCCCGCCAAAATTAAGTGCTTGCGAAGGCGCTTTGCCTAAGTTTTTCCATTTACGTTCACTGCCTTTATTGGCTTCTTCTGCACTGGCGTGAAATGGCGGGTTACACATCGTTAAATGATACAAATCTTTCGCATTAACCACCCCTTTAAAAATATGCTCGGGATTTTTTTGTTGTTTAAGCGTTATTTTTAGATTATTGAACTGAGCGAGCTGCTTGGCTATTTTTATTGCTGCAGAGTCTATGTCGCTGCCAGTAAAGTGCCATTGGTATTCGCTATTGCCCGTTAGCGGGTAAACTAAGTTAGCGCCAGTGCCTAAATCAAGCACTTTAATTTGTCGGCCAGTGGGGATAACCTGCTGATTATCTTCGCTGAGTAAGTCAGCTAAGTAATGAATATAATCTACTCTACCTGGAATAGGTGGGCATAAGTTGTGCTCAGGAATGTCCCAAAAGTTAATGTTGTAATGACTTTTTAATAGCGCCTGATTCAAGGTTTTTACAGCTAAGTTATTACTAAAATCAATACTTTGATTGCCTGCTGGAGTCGTAATTAAAAAAGCAGTTAACGAAGGGGTTTGCGAGGTAAGCAAATTAAAATCGTAACCATTTTTGTGTTGATTGCGCGGATGTAATTTAGAACGAGTTGATTTTGCTTTCATGAGGCTTTTTTAACAACAGGAATAAAATCCAATAGTAACAAATACAGACAGAAAAAGTGCATAATTTTCCCTTTGGCTTACCAGTTATTACTGGTAGGATGAGTTGTTAGCAATTATAAGGAATTCGCTTTGGCAGTTACTCAAGAGTCTGTTTTTATTAAATTAGGTGACCATCAAACACTGCATTTGCGTCGTATCGCCAACCAGCAGCCAAGTGGGCCTGTGGTGCTATTAATTCATGGCGCGGTAGAAAATGGCAAAATATTTTACACTCATAGCAATAAAGGGTTAGCGCCTTTTTTAGCTGAACAAGGGTATTGTTGCTACGTAGCTGATTTACGCGGGCGTGGTGAAAGTAAACCTGCTATTTGTAAGCAAGCACGGTATGGACAAACTGAGGCGATTGTTGAAGATATTCCGGCATTTATTGAGAAAATTGAACAGTTAGAGAGTAAAAAACCTGACTTTTTAGTTGCTCATTCTTGGGGTGGGGTGTTGCTTAATAGCGTGTTTGCTCGCTTTCCTGAGCTGATAAACGATGTAAAAGCGTGTGCCTATTTTGGTTCAAAGCGTTCGCTATTTAATAACCACCCTAAAAAGTTATTTCAGGCCAATTTGATTTGGTATTTTATGGCACCAATTTTAGCGAAAAAACACGGTTATTTACCGGCAAAACGCTTAAAGTGGGGCAGTGATGATGAAACTCAAAAGTCGCACTATCAAAGTATGCAGTGGGCGAAGCAAAATCCGTGGGTAGACAGTGATGACGGGTTTGATTACGCTAAAACATTAGCAACTCTCACGCTTCCTCCAACGTTACATATTGCGGCAGTAAAAGATAAAGCATTGGCACAGCCTATCGATATTCAAAAGTTTATTGATGAGTCAGGTACTGGGGTGCAAAAAATGCAAATATATGGCCGCCGCTTTGGGCACAAAGTAGATTACGACCATATTAATATGCTTACTCACCCTCAGGCACGCCAAGAACAGTTTATGGATGTGCTTAATTGGTTTGAGGCAACGAGAGCAAACTAAGTAAAGGGGCTTCATAACGCTGCCACTTATCAAGGCTTTTGTTATTTACAGGTTGCCTGATGGCATGTTTACTGAGCGTTGTAACGGCGCTTTTGTTTTTGTAAAAGTCCAAACAAGTATGTTCAAATTCGCAGCCAGTAAAACTTAATAGTGCGGTTAATTGATCTTTAGGATTTTCAATTAACTGCTCGTAACTTAAATTATAAATAGCTAAGCGGTTAAATTGCTGCCAATGGCTCATCAGTTTTTCATAAAGCTGATGATACAAAGCAAATTCATTTAAATCACAAAAATAGGGTTCGTTTTCAGCAAAGTAATTAGTAAACACTGAAAATGCGGTTGCATGAAAGTTGCGGGTCAGGTTTATAAACTTAGCGTCTGGGAATAAAATATAAATTAACCCTAAGTTTTGGTAGTTGCTAGGCAGTTTATTGATCACAAATGCGCAATTGCCCTCAAAAGAGCTTAACGTATCTAAATAAATAGCTCTGGCTTGGTTAATTAAAGGCGTTGTTAGCTTAGTTAAGCATTGAGGGTAGCGTAACCCTGTTTTATGTTCTAAAAAGGCGACTACCTTATTACTAATACTGGAGTCTTCTCCAAGCGTTGCCCATTGACTGTGCCCTGCTAACATTTGTTCGAGTAGAGTTGAGCCGCTTCGTGGCATGCCAATAATAAACACGGGCGTAACAGGGTACTGCTTATTTAGGTTTGCTAAATTGAGCACACTTTCATTGTTATATTCAATAAGTTGATCATAAAAGCCAATTAAATCTTCAGTATTAAATTCACTGAGTTTGTGTTGTTGCTGATTGGCAATCACAAAATAGTTAAACGCTTGATCAGTATCATCTAACTTGTCGTAACTTTTAGCTAAAGCATAGTAGCAGACCATTTTTAAGCGTAGGTTATTTGTTTGCGTTAAAAAATGGTGTAACTGATCAATGTAATTATTTGCTTTATTAAAGCGCCCTAATTGTACCAATTCAAATAAAACATAAGCCGTAACCGGTGCTATCCCAAGCTTTAATGCCTCCTCAAATGTGGCCTGCGCTTTATCAAGCTCGCCAAAATTTAAATAATGCTGAGCTAAATAATAATGGGTGTCTGGGTTGTCTGCGGCAATGCTTGTTGCGTATTCGAGTACTTTTTGCGCATCTTCAGGGGAGTTGACCGCATTAAATGCATCACTTAATGCATACAAAGGTTCTAATACATAAGGGAGGTGCTGACACGCTCGTTGTAGTATATACACAGCAGCATCAAATTGTTCCAAACGCAGTGCTACTTTACCAAGGCCAAACAGGGCGTCACCATTGTCAGGCTCTGCTTGTAATAGCGTTTTGTAATGAAACTCAGCTTCTCTAAGCTTGTTTTGTGACAATAACTCATTCGCTTTTTTTAGTAGCATAATACAACTAATATTCTTTTTATTTACTATAACCCCAAAGCCACAAAAAATGCGAGTGTAAAAGTCATTTTAAATGGGTTTATAGAGGGTAATAAAAAGGCGAAATGCTTTACACATTTCGCCTTTGATTATCATTAACACATTTTAGAAAGTATAGGTTGCTTTAGCGTAGTAAAAGCCACCATTAATTCCGTATGGAGATGTTTCGTAGTACTTACCACCCCAGTTGTTATTTGGTGCTACGGCGAAATCAAGTTTCTCTGCTTCTTGATCCAGTAGGTTTTGTGCACCGACTGAGAAACTAATTGAGTCATTCATGAAGTAAGTTACTTCAACATCTAATGTGACTGCTGCATCAGCCATTTTAGCCGTTTCATCATAATCTACGTGAACGCCTTGGTACTCACCAAAGTAGTTAAGGCGAGAAAATGCTGAAAAGCTTTCCCATTGTTGTGCCCAGCTCAGTGTTGCACGGTGATTAGGTAAGTCATTTTCAAGACGACTTACTTTAAATGCACCGGTAATATCACTTGAGCGTGTTACTTCTGTCTCATTCCAGTTGTAAGCTAAGCTAAATGTAGAGCTACCACTGAACAACTCAGCCGAGTAGTTAGCAACTAAGTCAACACCTTGAGTAGTGGTATCAAAGTCATTGGTAAAGAAACTAACTTGCGCTAAGTTTTGTACGTTAGGTACACCAGCAGCTTCGAGTGTGTCTTTATCTGCTTGGCTAAGTTCTATTTTATCTGACTGACTAATACGATCATCTACTTGGATGTTGTAGTAATCAACTGTTAAGAATAAATCGCCAATGGTGTATACCGCACCAAAGGTGTAGCTTTGCGATTCTTCAGGTTCAAGTTCAGTACCACCTAGTTGAATAGCAATTGGGTTTGTAGGTGGTAACAATGCTGAATCTACCAGTACACCACTGCTTAAGTTAGTTTGTACGTTACTAACATTTGCTTGGCCTACGGTAGGCGCACGGAAACCGGTGCTAATTGAGCCTCGAACGTTTAGATCTTCAGTAAGGTGGTATTGACCCATTAACTTATAGTTAGTGGTTGAACCAAAGGTATCGTAATCTTCGTAGCGAAGCGCTAAGCCCATTAAGAACTCTTCAGTAAATGGCGCTTCAATATCAATGTAAGCTGCATAGTTGCGACGGTCGTATTCGCCTGCATCTGATGGTTTAAATCCAGGGAAACCGTTAGAACCAATACCAAAACCTTGATCAGTTAATGGGCCGGCAATAAATGAAGCTTCATCGCCTGCTACTACGGTAAAGGTTTCTTCATGCCACTCTAAACCACCGGCAATGTTTACATCGTAAGCTAAGTCAAAGTCAAAACCCTTTGAAATATCAAAATTAAAGTTTTTCTCTAATTGTTCATATTTACCTGGGCTAAAATCACGCGGGCTATCTGGACCCAATGATGCATTGATTGTGTCGTATATAAAGTAGCGAGATTCGTTGTAACCTACAGTACCGCTTAAATCATAGTAAGCGCCTTCTAAAAAGCCACCAGTAAACTCACCTTTAGTACCAATAGTGAGTGACGTATCGGTGATATTACCACCAAAGTTTGGTGTAAAACCGCCCGGAAGCATTTCGTTAAATGCGAAACAATCAGGGTTGTTTGCTACACCATTAATGTAGTCAGGGTTATCAAGAACGTTGTCATCAATCATAATGGTTGGACAGTTACCGCTCATATCACCGGTTAAGTCACCAACAAGAAGTGTTTCGCCACCATCGTTTGAGTATGCACCAGGGCGAGTATGCGGGTTACGGTAATAAAAACCACCGCGTACATCACGCTCTGAGTAGTTACCAAACATATAAAATTGAGAGTCGTTAGTTAGCTCTAAACCAACATTACCAAAGATAGAGATGTCGTCATCTACCTCAGGTGCACCCCATACTTGGGTGATTGGGGCAATGTCTGGAACGCCTGCAGCATCAAGTGCTGTGGCATCGGCTCTTTGTACAGAACGGCTGGTCGCATCGGCTGTTTTGTACTGAAAACTTAAATTTGCAAAACCGCTATCGGTAAATGGTAAGCCCACATTACCTGAAATTTGGGTTGTATCACCATCTCCTTCGTAATATTGGCCTTTACGAACTTCGAATGACCCGCCTTCTGAGGCATCTTTAAGTTGGAAGTTTAAAACCCCAGCAATCGCATCAGAACCATATTGTGCAGCAGCACCATCGCGAAGTACTTCTACTTGTTTCAGTGCAATACTTGGAATTACTGAAATGTCGGCACCTTGAGCACCATCATTAATACCACCACCTAAAAAGGCAATAACAGAGGCACGATGACGACGTTTACCGTTAAGTAAAATTAGTGTGCTATCAGAAGGCAGTCCGCGCAAGTTTGCAGGGCGTACTAATGAAGCGGCATCACTGATTGGCATTGAGTGAACGTTTAAAGAAGGAATAGCCCCTTTTAACAGCTCTAGCATATCTGTGTTGCCTGACTTGCTAAGCTCTTCGCCACCGATAATGTCGATAGGAACAGGTGAGTCACCAATAGAGCGAGGCGCAGAGCGGGTACCAACTACGGCAATTTTTTCTACGTTTTTGTTTACTTTAACTTCGGTTTGCTCTTCTTGAGCAATTGCTGAACCAGAAACAAACAAGCCTGCGGCTGTTGTTGCTAGAGCAAATTTGATCGCCTGTTGAAGCGCATTGCTTTTTAATTTCATTCTAAATATCCCCAGTTAGAATTGATTTGTATAGTCTATTTACTGACTTATTTTTGTGGACATTTCACATTCAATGGGGAGCAAATATAGCTAACTCACTCCTAAAAGCTTAATTAATTAAGCGCACCTCCTGTGAGTCCTCGAAATAGACTATAGATAAAAAAACTAAAGAGGGCAATGGCTAATTAACTACTATTTAACAAGTGGAAACAAATGGTTTATCTAAAAATAACGCAGAGTTAATCACAACTAGGGCGAGAAAAGGGGGTAAAAACAGACATTGATACATAATTACTAACTAAATAAGCTATTTTAGTTATTTTCTATTATTGAATTAAATTGACTTACTGTTGATATTTTCACCATGGTGTTTTTTCCACGCAGCCAGCTTTTCTTTATATTCATCCCACACGCAAGGGCAGCAACTGCCGCCGCCACAGCACTCATCAGATTTTGGTCTTTCGGGTTTAGTACTAGGGATGTTTTTTTGCATTTTTTTATTACAAAAGTGGAAAAAAGGACGCTTAGAATAAATGATTGAATAAAGCGTGTAAATTATTCTTTGTGAACTTAGAACGCTGTGTGAGAATACAGGCTATGCGATTATATAAAGTCATTCATCGTGCACCCTGGCGGGTTGCTAAAATAAGTAAAAAGCGACAACAACTACGCTTTCGTCGTGCTATGGTCGCGCTTAAAATAGCCCTTGCTCAGGAAAAGCAAGAAACCAAAGAAATGCTAATAACTTATAGGCGTTATACCCAAGGGCAAACAAACAAAGCAGAACTAAAACGCGCCAACGAGCAGTTTGTAGATATATTAAAAGGATTAGGACTAGGCGTTTTTGCGTTATTACCGTTTGCACCATTAACTATTCCACTGGTTGTTAAACTAGGGCAGTTAGTGGGTGTTGATGTATTGCCAAGTTCTTTTAGTATGAATAAGCCTATTAAAGAAATTGATCAACAGATTGCTCAACAAAGCCAACAGCAAGACTCAACTCCCTCAAAGAAGAAGTAAGCTAGCAGAACATAATTAGCTATACCTTTTAATAGTGCTTATTGTTATGCTAGGACATCATTTTCTATTATGTGAGTCATTAATGAGCGCTTTACTTCGTCATACCTCTTCAGGAATTCCTCTATCTTTTATTGTTAAAAATGAATTAACAGACTGGCTTACTCAGCAACCAAGCTTTGTGCAGCAGTGGCTTGCAAATACCGATTTTGAAAAGTCAGGACTTGCGTTAATACCAAACGCAGAAACCGGTGAATTAAGCCAAGTATTTTGTATTATGCAACGAGTCGATGATTTTTGGGCTGCTGGCGAGCTTGCAAGTAAATTACCTAAAGGCTGCTATCAAATTCAGGGTGATGAGTCTTTAGTTTCTCAACTTGCTTTAGGCTTTGTGTTAGGTGGTTATGAGTTCAGTGAGTATAAACAAAAAGCCACAGCAAAAGCTCAGCTTGGCATTGCCGATAAAACATTATATGAACAAGTAAAACAACAAGCAGATGCAATTAATCTAGCTCGCGACTTAGTTAATACCCCAGCTGCCGATATGATGCCGCAGCACTTATCACAGGTAATGAGCGATTTAGCTGATACATTCGACGGCGAGTTTACCCAATGGGTAGGCGATGAGTTATTAGAACAAAATTATCCAACTATTCATATGGTAGGCCGTGCAAGTGAAAACAAACCGCGTTTACTCGATTTGAAGTGGGGGGCGGTTGATGCGCCACAAATTACATTAGTCGGTAAAGGTGTATGTTTTGACTCAGGTGGGCTAGATTTAAAACCAAGTTCAGGCATGCGTAACATGAAAAAAGACATGGGTGGGGCTGCGCATGTTATTGCCTTGGCTCAATTAATTATGGCTGCTAACTTACCAATACGTCTTCGTGTTTTAGTACCTGCGGTTGAAAATGCTGTTTCGCGTAATGCATTTCGCCCTGGCGATGTAATAAAAACCCGTAAAGGTATTATGGTCGAAATAGATAATACTGATGCAGAAGGGCGACTAGTTCTGTGTGATGCTTTGAGCGAAGCACAAAACGATGAGCCTGAATTAATTATTGATTTTGCTACCTTAACTGGTGCGTGCCGTGTTGCTTTAGGGACAGAGCTGCCAGGCTTCTTCTCAACGGAACGTGATGTCGCTAATGCGATTATGGATTCGGGGATGCAAGTTAACGACCCTGTTTGGCAATTACCGTTATTCGAGCAATACACCCCATTTTTGAAAAGCGATGTGGCTGATATGACTAACTGTTCAAGTACGCCATTTGGTGGCGCAATAACCGCTGCGCTTTATTTGAAAGAATTTGTAGAGCCAAACACACCATGGGTTCATTTTGATGTAATGGCATGGAACTTACGAGCATTACCAGGGCGCCCTGCAGGTGGTGAAGCTCTGGGCATTCGTGCAGTATTTACTTACCTACAAAATCGATTTAACTAACCTAACTAGGGTTAACTAAATCAAACATACCTTGCCTTGAGTTATTTGATGTTAAAGCGCATATAACTCAAGGGGTAAACCATCTGGATCGGCAAAAAAGGTGAATTTTTTGCCGGTAATTTCATCCACTCTTATTTCTTCTACGTCGATTCCATGCGACTCTAAATACGTTTTACTGTTTTCTACACTACTAACCTTAAATGCTAAATGTCTAAGTCCTTGTGCTTCGGGATAGCTTGGTCTACTCGGCGCATCGTTAAACGAAAATAATTCTAACTGACTGCCATCAGGTAAAGCTAAATCGAGTTTGTAAGACTGACGCTCTGCTCGATAATGCTCATTAATAATCGTGAGTTTTAATATTTCACTATAAAAATGTTTAGAGCGTGGGTAGTTGCTACAAATGATGGCTACATGATGAATGCCTAGTAGTTGCATATATTTTCCTTAAAAACAAAAAAGCGCACTGAAAGCAGTGCGCTGTTTATCAATACATATTTGCTTGGTGTAATGTTAGCATTTAGCTAGGCTCTGCGTCTTTACACGCTTTTACAGCTGGTGCAACAAGCTCTAAACCTGTTTTATCACACGGTGGAAGTTTAGCATCGCTAACAGCAATGGGGGTTACTCGCTCGCCCCATTTGATGTAGCTTGCCGCCCACGTTAGGCCTGCTCCAAATGCAGCCGACATAATATTGGCATGCGGCTTAATTAAACCTTGCTCAACGGCCTCACACAGCGCAATGGCAATCGTTGCAGCAGAGGTATTACCGTATTCGCCAATGTTAACCATTACTTTACTGTCTTCAACCTTTAAACGGTTTTGAATTGCTTGAATAATGCGTAAGTTAGCTTGATGTGGAACTAGTACATCGATATCGTCTAACTTAAGGTTGGCTTGTTCAAGCACGTCGTCACAGGCTTCACTCATGCCTTTAACTGCACGTTTAAATATTTCACGGCCTTCAAATAAAAGGTCTGATGGGCCAATTGGCTCATATTTATTTAAATCACTGCCAAAATTAGTAATGTGTAAAATATCACGATCTTCGCTGTCACAGCCGGTTTTAGTTCCTAATAAGCCTGCAGGTGTTTCTGCTGCTTCAAGCACAACGGCACCGGCACCATCACCAAATAATACTGCGCTATCGCGTCGTGCCCAGTTTACATACCAAGTCATGCGTTCAGCGGCAATAACTACGGCTTTTTTGATCATACCGGCTTGAATTTGCGCTGTCGCCGCTTGTAAAGCATATAAAAAACCAGAACATGCTGCATTGGTGTCCATGGCTGCAGCGCCAGTGGCGCCAATATTTTTTTGTACTAATGAGGCTGTGTTTGCAACTACTGTTGAGGGGGTGCACGTTGCTAAAATAACTAAATCGATATCTTTTGCATCTACGCCAGCGCAAGCAATAGCATGTTTTGCAGCCACACTAGCAAGCTCGGCAGTACTTACATGGCTAACTCTACGCGCTTTGATACCGGTACGCGTGGTGATCCACTCATCGGTGGTATCTACAATTTCACTTATTTCGTCGTTGCTGATGCTGGCTGGTGGAATGCATTTGCCCCAACCAGTGATATGTGCGTAAGGCATAGTGTGTTCTCTTAAAAGTGGTATGACGTGTTCGTCTTATGAATACGTTATAACAAAAATTAGCTATTAACTCTAGTTTATAGCAGCTATAGAGCTGTAATTACTGCTATTTTACCAATTGTTTGTTGTATTTTTAGTGAAAGGTTAATTGTAAGTTTTTACTTTGTAAATTAAATGAGTGTTTAGCTTAGGTGCTTTTTATAAGCTAGTCCATCACCTTCAACACTTGCTTAAAGTACTTGTGACGTATGCTTGAGTGCAGCTATGCGAGCGGATACTATAAGGCGGTTTAGTGTATAATAATTACAATAAAAAAAGCATGTTAATCATGAATAATAAAATCAAGTGTATCCAGGAACCCTATTGTGTTAATTAAAACCGACCCAGCTATTAGCCGATTATTAATGCTGCGCAGTGGTGCCATCGTTGTTCAGCTTATTGCGGTACTCAGTGTGTATTTTTTACTAGAACATCAAATTGCACTTATGCCGTTGTTAGGGGTTATTGCTGTTGAGGCGGTTTTTCAGTTAGCCAGTGTATTTGCCTACCGGCATGTAAGCCAAGCAAAGCCAATTGGCATGTTAATGCAACTGACCGCCGATGTGCTTTTTTTAACTATTTTGTTGTCTTTAAGCGGCGGTGCAACTAACGCATTTGTGTCGTTATTGTTGCTGCCCATTATGATAGCTGCAATCACACTAAGCGCTCGAGGGCTTGCCTATATTGCTGTATTGGCCATTGCCGCCTATAGCTTATTATTAATTAAAATGCCCGAACACAGTATGCACCAAATGAATATGAATGGTCATTTTATTGGTATGTGGGTTAATTTTGTTATAAGTGCTTGCGTAATTGCGTTAGTTATAGGGGCTATGAACCGCGCTTTGCAACAGCGTGAACGCACTATTGCCAAAGTTAGAGAAAAACAGTTACGCAATGAACAACTGGTAACACTTGATGGCGCAGCGGCGCAAATTACTCATCAATTAGCAACACCAATTGCTAATTTACAATTATTATTTGAAGAGCTTTTAGAAGAGCATCCTAACAATGAAGTTATTCAGCAAATGCAAACGCCGCTATTGCAATGCCGCACTCAGCTTAACGATTTTAGAAAGCTCTCAATGCAGTTACGAGATAAAAACACTCAAGCACCCATTAAAGCAGAGCAGCTGCAAAATCAAATTCATGATACGTTACTATTACAATACCCCAATCAACAAATAAACTGGCTTAACGAGTCACCTGAAGCCACATTACAAAGTGACGCTATGCTGTTACCTGCAATTTTAAATTTATTACAAAATGCAGTACTTGCTAATCAAAAACACGCCCAAGTGCAACTTGAACTAAGTTGGCAGCAACCTGACGCACAAAACATTGCGTTAATTATTCGTGATTTTGGTGCTGGTTTTTCATCCTCAGAGTTAGCAGAGTTAGGTGGGCAGTTAATGCCTAGTGAGCAAGGCATGGGGATCGCAGTTATGTTATCAAATGTGACATTTGAGCGGTTAAATGGCTCGTTAACGGTATATAATCACCCCGAAGGCGGAGCGGTTGCAAAGATAACGATGCCACTATTAACAGCAGAGACAAAAGCATGAAGCTACTTATTATTGAGGATGATATTAATTTAGCGACAACGTTGGCACGGCGGCTAACTAAGCACGGTTTTAACTGCGAGATCACTCATAATCAAACTGATGCACTTCTAAAGGCTCGCCAGCAACAGCCTGATTGTATTTTATTAGATATGAAACTGGCTGATGAAAATGGACTGTCGCTTATTGCACCGCTGCGGCATTTACTTACTCATACACATATTGTATTGCTGACTGGCTTTGCAAGTATAGCTACAGCCGTAGAGGCGATGCGTTTAGGTGCTAATGACTATTTAACTAAGCCTGTTGATATGGCAAGTTTATTAAAAGCACTTAAAGTTGAGGTGGCAAGTTCGGCAGTAACTGAAATTTCTGAGGGGGTTATGTCGCCCGAGCGGTTAGAGTGGGAGCATATTCAACATGTTTTACACAGTAATAACGGTAATGTATCAATGACCGCTAGGCAGTTAAATATGCATAGGCGCACCTTGCAGCGTAAGCTACAAAAAAAACCAGTGCAGCAGTAATGCAAAATCAAAAAATTATTTTATTTGATGCGCAATGTAAGCTGTGTAGTGCATGGTGCAATTTTGTTATAGCTCACGATCCGAGCATAAAATTTAAATTGTGCAGTGTGCAATCGCCGGCAGGGCAATCGCTACTTGCTCAATTTGGTTTTTCCACTACCGATTTTACTTCGATGGTTTATATAGAAGCACAAAAGCCATATACCCGCAGCCAAGCCGTTTTTCGAGTGTTCAGTCAGTTAGGCTATCCGTGGAAGTTGATTAGCGTATTTAAGTTATTACCACGAAAGCTGACTGATTGGCTTTATAACAAAGTGGCTAAAAACCGTTATACATTATTTGGTAAATACCAGTACTGTCGAATTCCTCAACAAAAAGATGAAGATCACTACTTATAACCACATTTTTAGCAAGTGCTGGATCACTTAGGCTGTGCTAAAATCTCGACGTTTAATTACTAGTAAATAGGTTTTAAGGGCTTTTTCATGGCAAATACAGCGCACGCATTGCATATTTTAGTAAAACATAAAGAGATTGCAGAAGACATCATTAAGCAATTAGGCAAAGGCGCAAAGTTTCAAACCTTAGCTAAAAAATATTCGTCTTGCCCTTCGGGCAAAAAGGGCGGTGATTTAGGTGAGTTTAGACGCGGCCAAATGGTACCGCAGTTTGATAAAGTTGCTTTTAGTGGAGCAATTTTAGAGCCACATTTGGTAAAAACAAAATTTGGTTGGCATGTGATTAAAGTACTTTATCGCACATAAAAAGCGGAATTTTAAGTTCCCGCTATACTTACTATTTCTCATTTTATAACTGCTAAAGCACTTTGGAATGACTATGAAGCTATTTAATTTATGCTGCAGTGTTATCCTCATTGCCCTGTCTTTTTTTGCATGTGGCAGCGAGCAAACTGTGACGCTAAAAATAGGAAAACCAAGCACACCTAATATGCCAAGAAACCACTATGTTTTGAGCTTATTAGAAAAAAGCTTTGCGCAGATGAATGTAAAACTTAATATTAGTTATAGTGTTGAGCCGATGAATACCAAGCGAGTATTAGAAGAGCTAAAGCACGATGGGGCTATTAATTTTGCTTGGTTAAGTATGTCAAAAGAGCAAGCAAATAGCCTCGTACACACAACCTTTCCAATATACAATGGCTTGCACTCAAAACGTTTACTGATGATAAAACAAAGCCGGCTTGGCGAATTTTCAGATATAAAAACCCTTGAACAACTAAAGCCGTTTATAGCCTTACAAAAGCAAAGTTGGTCTGATTATTATGTATTAAAGAACAATGGCTTAACAGTTAATGGTGATTTGAGTTATGAAAGCATGTTAAAAGCGTTAGATGAAGGACTTGGCGATTACTTTCCTCGTTCAGTAACTGCGATTAGAGCTGAAATACAAAAAAGCCCACAATACAACTTTGTAGTTGAGCCACATATTATGCTGCAGTACGATAATTTTTATTACTTTTATGCAAACGAAAAAAATAAAGCAATTATCGACTTATTACAGCAGGGTTTAACAAAGCTAGAACAAAAAGGTGAGCTTGATGCCCTCTACACGCATTTTTACCATGATGTTGAGGACGGGCTTGGTTTAAGTCAGCGAACTGTATTTAAACTAAAGCATTAGGGCCTGTTAACTAATCTTGCTTAGCTTCTTCTTCGCTTATTTGCTTAAGTGCTTGAATAAACGACTCACTCGGCTGCCCACCGGTAAGCGCATACTTATCATTTATAATGAAAGTAGGCACTGAAGTAATACCCATTTGCTTAAAGTTATTTTGCTCTTCGCGAACCGCTTGTACGTATTTATCTGAGTGTAAAATATCTCGGGCTGTATCTTTGTTAAGGCCTACTCTTTCTACCACATCCAGTAGTGCATCTTCTTGATTTAAATATTTTAAATCGGTGAAGTGTGCTTCAAAAAACGCCAATTTCAACTCAGTTTGCTTGCCTTCTTCACGAGCCCACATTAGCAAGCGGTGTAGATCAAAGCTGTTGATCATGATGCGTTTACCGTCAAAATTAAAGGTAAACCCAGCTCGTTTACCCGCATCTGCCATGTTTTGACGGTTTCGCGCACTTTCTTCTTCGGTTAAGCTGTATTTTTGCTGCAAATGCTCGTCTAAGTCTTGCCCTTCAAGTGGCATATCTGGATTAAGCTCAAAAGGGTGCCATGTAATATCCGCACTCATTTCTTCTTTTAGCTCGGTCAATGCGGTTTCTAAGTTCTTGTAACCGATAATACACCACGGGCACATTACATCTGAAACGATATCTATTTTAAAGTTTTTCATAGGAGTCCTTTAAGGATTGCTTTGTAATAGCAATGGATATTGGGATAGAGCCTACCTTATCAATATTTAAACAAAAAGAGCAACGAAAGTGCTGCTCTTTTATTGAATGTTTTCAGGTTAGCTGTTTAAGCCAAACGGGTCGTCAATGCTATGACTCGGTTGAGTAAACCAGCGCGGACCGTCATCTGTCATGTAAAAATGATCTTCTAATCTAACCCCAAACTCATCTGGAATAACCAGCATGGGTTCGTTACTAAAACACATGCCTGTGGCAAGCGGGGTTTTGTCACCGCCAACTAGGTATGGCCATTCGTGAATGTCTAAGCCAATACCATGGCCCGTACGATGTGGACAACCTGGTGTTTGATACTCAGGTCCTAAATCTTGTGCTGCTAAGTAGCTGCGAGCTGCTTCGTCAACCGATTCACAGGTTTCGCCGAGAGCTGCTTGATTGAAAGCTGCTAATTGTGCCGCTTTTTCAAAATCCCAAAATAGGCGTTGGCGGCTGGTTGCTTCACCAAATACGTAAGTACGGGTAATATCAGAAAGGTAATCGTGCACTTTACATCCAGTATCGATAAGCACCATGTCGCCTTTTTTCAAAATTTGTGGATCTTTTACGCCATGTGGGAATGAGGTGGCAAGGCCAAACAATACAATACAGAAGTAATTACCTGGGGCACCTACTTTTTGATGGGCTTTTTTTATAAATTCTTCGACTTCTACGGTGCTAATACCTTCATAAAGCATGCTCGCTGTAGCCTGATGAACCGCTAAAGTCATATCCATGGCACATTGCATTAATGCTAATTCATTGGCTGATTTATGCATTCTACAATGTGCGGTTACAGGTTGTGCGTTAACTAGTTTTAACCCTGAACTGGCTTTATTGATGCCATCAAAAATAAAAAACTGTGCGCTTTCATCAATACCAACGGTAGCGGTGTCGCTAATATTGAGCTGCTTAAGCACTTTAACACATAGCTCAAATGGGTTTTCATGCTCTTGCCAGCCGTGTATTTGGCCATCAATAACCTTAAAGCCATTTAAAGAGCCAATTTCAAAATGTGGAGCAATGTATTGCACATCACCTACGGCAGGTAAAATAGCGCCAACAAGTCGTTCACTGGCATACCATTTCATTCCGGTGAAATACGTTAAGTTGGTACCTGCGTTTAAATAAATGGCATCAATGTTGTGCGCTTGCATATAGGCTTGCGCTTTGGCCATACGCGCTAAATACTCATCGGCCTGAATTGGCGTTACTGAGTGAGTCATATTACTTAAACTAGCAAGTGCTTGCTCGGGTGTGTGAGTACCAATACCAACTGCGGTCATATATTTCTCCTACAAAATTTTGCATAGTGTGTAGGTTTAACAGTTTAAATTCAAACTAATTGCGATTAGTGAACAAGAGGCTCAAAAAGTGGGGGTGGGTTATCAAGTCACTTATCGAAAGGACTTGATAACCTAGGGCTATTTTTTCGCGTAGGGTAAGCGAGTGAGCTTATTTGCCGTGTGGTAACTATCTAATCCGGTTACTGCAACTGTGTCGATGGCTTGTAAGTCTAAAAAGCCATCACTTTGGAGTGCTGATTCATCTACATACACATCCATTATTTCACCAATAACCAGCTCAGTGCCATTAACTGCTAGATGTTGATTCTCTACAAATTTTACCGCGTATTTAAGTCGACTTTGTGCAACAAATGGAGCGTTAAACTCATTTAAGTATTCTGTTTTTAACCCCGTAGCATCGAACTCAGATTCATCTTTAGCGTAACGTGCCGAGGTTTGGTGAGCTTGCTGGTAAATGTCACTATTTACTTGATTAATAGTGTAAACGCCTGTTTCTATAATATTTTCAAATGTATGCCTTGGTACGCTGTGCGGGCGCATGATCATGCCAACAAGTGGTGGGTGTGCGCCTAAATGAATAACCGAACTAACGATGGCTAAATTGGTATTACCTTGCTCATCCAGTGTGCCTATTAAGTTAGCACTTTTAAACCCTGACAATGAATTTATAAAATGCGTACGTGTGTGCTTTTCAAGCGCGGCTATGCGGTCTTTGGAAAAATGCATGTGTTAATTCCTTACCATTTTATGGTATTTCCTTGCCAATCTAGGTAGGCAGGTTCGTTGTTAAGTTCTAATTGTGGATTTTCGTAAGTAAATTTAAATAATTGCTGGGCAACAAACTCAGGGGTAAACAGTTTATCTGCAGGAACATTTTTTTGAAATGGCTTAGAAAGCTGTGTATCTGTAGTGCCTGGGTGAAATAAAATCAGTTTAGTATTTTTAGCGCGACGAGCAAGCTCAATGGCGGCTGTTTTAAATAGCATATTAAGTGCTGATTTTGATGCGCGATAGGTATACCAACCACCTAATTTATTGTCGTTAATGCTACCAACACGAGCGCTTAAAGCGGTAATTGTGCAGTGAGTTTTGTGGTTAAGCAGCGGCACTATACTTTGTAAACACAGCAGGGGTACAAGCGAATTAGAGTGTATAAGCTGCATAAAATAATCACTGTTGATTTCTTCAAGCTTTTTTTCTGGCATGTGATGGTCGTTGTGTAATTGACCATTAAATATAATCACTTGAGCTATATCAACTTGCTGAGATTTTAACGACTCGGTTAGCTCGTTTAGGCTTTGCGCTGAATAGTCGCTCTGAAAATAGTTTACGTTTATGTCGCTGTGATTAATGTTCGATGAGCTGACACAAATAATATTAAATTGTGTTGCTTGTTGGTTTAAGTGATTAACGTAAGATTGGGCAATGGCGCTACTAGCGCCAAATAAAATCACTGTTTTCATTTTTCACCTTTGGTTTTGATATTACATTGACCTGAGTTGCACTGTGCATTAGGCATTAAAAAACGGCTAATGTGATGACGGTATTTTGCAAAAAAAGTATAAGCATGATCGGCAAAAAAACGAATGACGGGCAAACGAATAATCTTGAGCCAAGGGTATTTTCCAACAGTACGCCAGGCTTGATAAGTCACGTCTAAGCCGTAAATTATCTGCCCATTATCGGTTTGGGCATGCAGTATATTCATGGCGTATTGCTTATCGATTGCGGGAAAACGCTCACTAAAGTCATCAGAATTTAAATCTTCTAGTGTAATTTTATGATCAACATCGGCACGTTTTAAATGCTGCATCTCTGCATTGCAAAGGGGGCAATTACCATCGTAAAAAATGATCATGTCATCGCTTTGTGTTTATTTTACATATGCTTTTTTACGACATGCTGTTGCAAATGGATCTATTAAATAAGTAAACATAATGATATTAATAGGCCTCAAAGAAACAAAGGAGAGCTAAAAATGAGTGAACAATATGCCGCCTTGCGAGGTAATGTAAATTTACTTGGGCAATTATTAGGACAAACTATTAAAGATGCTCAAGGACAAGATATTTTAGATAAAGTAGAAGAAATTCGGGCTTTATCAAAATCATCTCGCAGTGGCAATGAAGCTGATCGTAAAGCGCTTATAGATGTACTGCATGCGCTTAGTGATGAAGAGCTTTTACCGGTTGCCCGTTCATTTAATCATTTTTTAAACTTAGCGAATGTTGCTGAGCAGTTTCATACCGTATCACGTTTTAATGATGTTGGTTTTTGCCAACTAAACCCTCTCACTCAAACATTAAAAACGTTAGCAGCAAAGGCCGAACAAGGTCAGCTTAATCATAATCATTTAGCTGAAACCCTCTCAAAACTCCACATAAACTTAGTACTAACAGCACACCCAACCGAGGTGACTCGCCGTACTATTATTAATAAACATGTTGAACTTAGCGATTGTTTAGCATCGCTTGAGCGTACCGACAATCTTGCGCAAGAACGTGAAGCAATATTAAATCGTATTGCGCAGTTAATTAGCCAAGCATGGCATACTGACGATATTCGCCGTTCACGCCCAAGCCCTGTCGATGAGGCTAAATGGGGCTACGCAGTCATTGAAAACAGTTTGTGGGAAGCGGTGCCCCGTTTTTTACGTGAGTTTAGCCAGCATGTAAAACAGCATTTAAGCTTGGAGTTGCCAGCAGATTACAGCCCGATAGAATTTACTTCTTGGATGGGGGGAGACCGTGATGGTAACCCGTTTGTAACCGCCGAAGTAACCAAGCAAGTGCTCGACCATGGCCGTTGGATGGCACTGGATTTATACCAGCGTGATTTAGAAACGCTCTGTGCTGAACTTTCTATGTCGGATGCTAGCGATGAGCTCATTAAATTGGCAGGGCAAGAGTTTGAACCGTACCGTGCTGTTTTGAAAGATGTTAAAAACCAAGTTGCAGAAACGGTGATGCATTTAAGCGCTAAAATTAAAAATAAGCGCACTGAATCTCAAGATTTAATCACCGATATTAATCAAATTAAGCACCCTATTGAGGCATGTTATCGCTCTTTATTAAAGTGCAACATGCAAGTAGTGGCCAATGGCTTACTACTGGATATGATCCACCGAGTAAATAGCTTTGGACTGCGTTTGGCAAAATTAGACGTGCGCCAAGATTCGTCGAGACACAGTGATGTATTTTCTGAGCTAACTCGTTACTTAGGTATTGGCGACTACAACCAATGGCAAGAGCAAGATAAGCAGGCTTTTTTACTTGCTGAGCTTAACTCTCGTCGTCCGCTTATTCCTAAGCATTGGCAACCTAGCCCTGAAGTGCAAGAGGTGCTCGACACCTTTGATGTTATTGCGCAGCAAGATGCAAAAACCTTTGGTTTATATATTATTTCTATGGCTCGAACTGCTTCTGATATTTTAGCGGTGCAGTTATTACTTAAAGAGTCAGGCTGCGGTTTTGAACTACCCGTGGCGCCCTTATTTGAGACCTTAGATGACTTAAACGATGGTCATAATGTTATTACTACATTGCTTAATAATGAGTGGTACCGAGGTCATATTAAAAATACTCAAAATGTGATGATTGGTTATTCAGACTCAGCCAAAGATGCGGGTATGATGGCTGCTGGCTGGGCACAATATGAGGCAATGGACAAGTTAGTGCAACTGGCGGATGAACGCGGTATTGAGCTGGTTTTATTTCATGGTCGTGGAGGCACGGTTGGTCGAGGCGGTGCACCTGCTGCACAAGCTCTGCATTCTCAGCCACCGGGTTCACTCAAAGGGGGCCTTAGGGTGACAGAGCAAGGCGAAATGATTCGCTTTAAATTTGGCTTACCCAATGTGGCATTGCAAAGCTTAAACATATACGCGGGTGCGGTGCTGCAAAGTAACTTATTACCACCGCCAGAGCCCAAAGATGAATGGCGCGAAGTCATGGCATTAATTAGTGATGTATCGTGTGAGCACTACCGCAATGTGGTACGCCACGATGAAAACTTTGTACCTTACTTCAGAATGGCAACACCAGAATTGGAGCTATCTAAATTGCCATTAGGTTCAAGGCCAGCTAAACGTAACCCTAATGGTGGGGTAGAGAGCTTACGCGCTATTCCGTGGATATTTGCGTGGAGTCAAAATCGTTTAATGTTACCTGCATGGTTAGGCGCATTAAGCGGACTTAAAGCAGCGCTTGAAAAATATGGCATTGAAACCCTAAACGAAATGAGTTTGCAATGGCCTTTCTTTCGAGCTCGTTTAGAAATGCTAGAAATGGTATTTAGTAAAGCGGATAGCTGGTTAAGTGAGCACTACGATAATGCGCTGGTGGAAGACATGTATAAACCTTTAGGTGTTGCCTTACGTGAGGAATTAGCAGAGGCGATAACCTTAGTGCAATCATTGAGCCCGCAAAAAAGTCTATTAGCCGATCAACCTTGGATCAAAGAATCTATTGGGCTTAGAAATCCATACACTGATCCCCTTAACGTGTTACAAGTTGAGCTATTACGTCGCTCTCGTGGCGATGATAAAGGTAATGAAAGCGATATAGATAATGCCCTAATGATCACCATGACGGGGATTGCAGCGGGTATGCGAAATACAGGTTAATCCAAAATTAGATTAGTTTTAAAGGGAACACGCGACGTGTTCCCTTTTTTTACGCTGAATAGGCTGGTATTTCGTTTGCCAACCTTTTACACTACTTGGCCATTGAACAAATAAAAACTATTATGGCTTCAGCAACTTTTAAAGTGCAACATAATACAGCACTTAGCAATTCACACATCTCATTAAACGTAGCGCAAACCCAAGCATTACGTAGTCAATTAAAAACTCAACGCGGTATTTTACATTCAAGCGATATTAAAGCGCTTTGTACTGAACTTAATGTCAGCGAAGATACTTTATTGCAAGGCTTGGTGCCTATGGCTTCTGAATTTTCAGTTGCACCTATTTCCAAGTTTCATGTCGGCGCAATTGTTAAAGGGCTTAATTCACAAGGAAATACCACTTTTTACTTTGGTGCCAATGCTGAGTTTGATCATCAAGCACTTAGTTTAGTGGTGCATGGTGAGCAATCAGCAATTAATAATGCGTGGTTAAATGGCGCTAAGAAAGTGCTGAAAGTAGCCATTAGTGATGCACCATGTGGGTATTGCCGTCAGTTTATGAATGAATTGGCTGATGCAAAAGAGCTTGATATTTTACTGCCAGCACAAAACTTTAAATTAGCAGAGCTATTACCGCATTCATTTGGACCAACCGATTTAGGCAATGAGCACAGCTTATTTAACCCAGCAGAGCAAACTAAGTGCTTTAAAGAGACAGACCTTGATGAAAAGCTGATGAGTTATGCTTTAGCGGCTTATGTTCCATACAGTCAAAATTACAGTGCGGTAAAAATAAGCACGTTCGAAAATGGTGACTTTTATGGCAGCTATGCTGAAAATGCAGCATACAGCCCGAGCTTATCGCCATTGCAAAGCGCAGTGAGTCAATTGTTTGTAGCAGGATTAAGCTTTGATAAGCAAACAGTAAAATCAATTACCTTATTAGAAACTGCTGGTCATGAAAACCAATCAGGGGTAGCAAAAGCAGTGTTAGCAAGCTTTGATAACTTACCAACACTTGAGGTTATTAGCGCAACATTAGCCAAGTAACACTTTAGCGGCTTCAAGTACCACGGCAACAGATTTTTTCTCAATCTCGCCGTGGTCCACGTTTGGAATTTCTTGACGTGTTCTATTTACTAATACACCTGCAACACAAGCGGCTTGTAAGCCAAGTGCAGCACACATGGTAAATAAAGTAGCCGATTCCATTTCATAGTTCATTACGCCCAATTTTTGCCATTCTTCACAGCTACCTTGTAATGACTTAGGTACGTAGCCAGAATGCGTATCATAACGCTCTTGACCTGGGTAGAAGGTGTCGCTCGAAGCGGTTATACCAATATGGAAATCGATATTAAGGTTTTCACAGGCTTTTACCATAGCTTGAGTAGCAAAAAAATCAGATACGGCAGGATAGCACAGCGGTGCAAAGTGCTGACTCGCGCCATCTAATCGTACCGAAGCTTGGCTAATTAAAATATCGCCTTCGTTAATGTGCGGTTGAATTGCACCTGTTGTACCAATGCGAAGAAAGCTACGTACGCCTAGTTGTGCCAGTTCTTCAACGGCAATTGACGTTGAAGGGCCGCCAATACCGGTTGAGCATACCACTACAGAGTGACCGTTTAATTGGCCTAAATAAATGTGAAACTCACGCGTTTGAGCAAGGCAGGTTGGATTATCTAAGAACTGTGAAATACGTGCTGCACGATCTGGATCGCCTGGAACAATTGCCAGTTTTGCACCTTTTAAATCATCAATACACAGTCCTAAGTGAAATACCTTTTCCATAACTAAGCCTTTTTAATAAGAATTGTTGTCAATTTACCATGATTACGAGAAACATAAGTGAAGTACAGGACGGATGTCCGTATTGACTTAATTTGATTTATTCACCAACTCTGAATATTCAATCAATGGCAAAAATTACTAGAAAAATGAGCCAGTTGACTTGTTTGCTCAGACACTATATTCATACCTCATAGCAAACCAGTAGCTAGGCCAAACAGCCGTTAGCTATAATTTAAATTGTTTATATTCAATTGGTTAGTAGGTGGGGTTGGTTTTTAATTACCACCAACCTAAGTGAGCAAAATAAAGCGCCCTGTGATTTTAAGCATACTATGCAAATAATCTGTAATTAATTCAGCGTGCGTTGTTTTGCATAACTACTCAATAATAGACAAGATATTCAGATTGAAAAAGGGTTTACAATGAGCACACAATTTCAAGCATTTAAAGATAAAGTTGAACACTGTTTATGTGCACCTGGCGACGGTGTTTTTACGGTTAATACGGCTAAAGAACGCAAAGCAGCGCTTAGAAATAAACTATATGGGCAAACTGAAAATGTTGATGTTTTATGGCGTGACTCACTTAACGAGCTGCCTAATTCACCACATAAAGCAGTAATGCTAGGCATTAGCTCTGATTGCGGTGGTGGGATTTTACGTGGCGCTAACTGGGGGCCTTTATTTTTACGCTCAGCATTGATTGATCAACAAACACAGTGTCGTTCGTTTGATTTAGGTGATGTACGTGTAATACCGCATTTATTACACGATAAGTATTTAAATGAGGCCACTATTACCAACTGCCAAAAAGCGCTGTACGGTAATGACAATAACGATCATTATGTGAGCCCATTGTCTATTACTGAAGATGTGTGTGATAGCTTTTATGCGACATTCCAAGACAAAGGTATTTTTGGTATTGGCGGCGACCACTCAATTAGCTACCCGTTAACAAAAGCGTATTTAAAAGCCAAACGCGAGCAAGGTAAACGTACGGCAATTATTCACTTTGATGCTCACACCGACTTACTCGTAGAGCGTTTGGGCATTGACTTATGTTTTGGCTCTTGGTGCACACATATTTTGGAATTCTTACCAGCGCCGCATCATTTAATTCAATTTGGTATTCGCTCAAGTGGCAAGCCTAAATCACATTGGGAAAGTACTTTTGGCGTAAAACAACATTGGGCTGCTGAAATTATAGAGCGTGGCGCAGCTGCGGTTGCGGCTGATGCTATTGCGCAATTAAAAGCAGACAAGGTCGATGAAGTGTATGTAAGCTTTGATATTGATGCCCTCGATGCCGAGTTTGCATCAGCAACAGGTACACCCGAAGAAAATGGCTTAACGCCACAACACGCACTTGATATTTTGTCAGCGATTGCTGATGAATTCCCTATAACGGGGGCTGATATGATGGAGATAGCTCCGTTTACTGACAGCTCTTTAGTGGGTCAATCAAGCTCTGAGACGACACTGAGAGAAGGCGCTAAAATCTCAGCGTTTTTAATTAACGCAATGAACCGCTAATTTCAAAAGCTAAAAATTGGCTATTTGCAAATAACCCGCTATATTTAATTGGCTTTTATTGAAAAGTGACGTCTTAAATTTAATAGAGCGGGTTATTGTGATTAAGTGGTGTTTTGTATTATTACTCATTGTAAGCCAACACTGCGCAGCTAAACTCACTGTTGTAACAGAGAATTTTGCACCTGCGCAGTATCTTGATGCGAACAACAATTTAGTCGGTGATGCTGCCGATATAGTACGATTAGTGCTTGATAATGCTGGGATTGATTATTCAATTTCAGTAAACGATTGGAGCATGACTTATAATATTGCATTAAGAGATCCTCAAACCTGTATCTTCTCTATTTCTCGCTCACCTGAGCGTGAGAGTAGCTTTGTTTGGTTTGCTAAATTAGCTCAATTTGATACTAACTTCTACTCACTTAAGAGCAAAGGCATTGTGCTAACAAGCCTTGATCAGGCGAAGCAATATAGAATTGCAGTATTAAAAGATAATTACAGCCACCACTATTTACTCTCCCAAGGCTTTAAAGAAAACGAAAATTTAATGCTTTTTAATAGCTTTGATAATATTTTTAAAATAATTAGAGCGCGAAGTTCCAGCATTGATTTGGTTGTAATACCTGCACAGAGAATAAATCATGAACAGTCCCACTTATTAAATGAACTACAGCTCGAGCCATTAATGCCCATCAACGTCAGCCAAGCTCCCTTATATTTTGCGTGTAACAAAAACCTACCTAATAAATTAAAGCAGCAACTTAGCACGGCCTTTGCTTTGTATGAATCGCAACTATAAATATTAAAATATTAAGAAAATAATATTATATAAATATCAATTGCCCTGTTTATAAAAGCGGCTATAATCCAGCTGCTTTTGCTAATAAAAGCGATTATTTTGGAGTTATAAATGGGTGATTTAATCGGGATTGCATTATTAATCTTGATGAGTGCGTTATTTGCGATGTCAGAAATTTCGATTGCCGCTTCACGCAAAATAAAGTTAAGAGTTATGGCCGACGAAGGAAATGTGCAAGCGCTGGCGGTTTTAAAGCTGCAAGAGCAGCCCGGTGCTTTTTTTGCCATGATCCAAATTACGCTCAATGCGATTGCCATATTAGGTGGGATTGTTGGTGAGCAGGCATTATCGCCTTACGTGCAAGAAATACTGCAATTATTTTATCAGGGGCCGTTACTTGGTCAAATTAGCTTTTTACTGTCGTTTTTAATTATTACCTCATTATTTATATTATTTGCTGATTTGCTCCCAAAGCGATTAGCAATGATTTTACCTGAAGCTGTTGCTGTGCGTGTAGTTACAATTATGCGATGGGTGACTTTCGCGCTAACACCATTGGTATTATTTTTTAACGGCTTAACCAACATCGTATTGCGGGTGTTTAAAGTACCCAGTGAGCGTGAGGATATTGTTACTACTGAAGATATTGTTGCCATGATGGATGCTGGTGCTGAGTATGGCAGCCTTCAACAGCAGGAATATGACTTAATTGGTAATGTATTTGATTTAGAAGCGCGCTTTTTATCAAGCGTGATGTCGCCACGAGAGCAAATAGTTTACTTTGATATTGATGAGTCGAGTGAAGATATAGCCAATAAAATTATTGAGCATCCACATAATCACTTTTTAGTGTGTAAAGGCAACCTTGATAAGTTAATTGGCTCGGTTGAGTCAAAAGATATTTTACGCCAAGTGCTTAAAGGTGAGGCGGCAAACATTAATGCGGATATGCTAGATAAAGATATTTTTTACTTACCAGAAACACTGAGCTTATCTGAGTCGCTAAATGCGTTTAAAACTGCGGTTCACCCTTTTGCTGTGGTGGTCAATGAATATGCGCTTGTGGTTGGAATCGTGACAGTTAAAGATTTAATGAAAGGCTTTATGGGTGATTTAATCACGCATCAAAGTGAGGAGCTAATCATTGAGCGTGATGCTAACTCTTGGTTGGTCGATGGTTTAACACCTATTGTTGAATTAGCCAAAGTACTGGAAATAGATGAGTTCCCTGATCAAAACCATTATGAAACGGTCGCCGGGTATTTAATTTACACCATGAAGCATATTCCTAAACGTGCAGAATTTATTGTATTTTCAGGCTTTAAATTTGAAGTAGTGGATGTAGAAGGCATTCGTATTGAGCAGTTACTCGTCTCTAGGATGAACCCTGAGAGCGAGTAACAGTCGCTAAAATTAAATAATTGATTAACGGCAGTCAATGTATTTGCATTGGCTGCCTTTTTTATGGAGGTCACTGATATAGTTTAACTATTGTTTGAGTTAATTTTGTGACAACTATAATCAATTGTAAAAATGTGTAAATGTTGCCCATTAGCTATTTTTAATTGTTGTACTATAGTTTAGAATGATCGTTCATTCTAAACTAAAAGGTATTTAACATGCAGCGTTCCCGCATCGCTTTTTTTGTATTTTCAGCCCTCGTTGGTTCTGTTGCTTTAAGTGGATGTGATCAGGTAGCTGAGCAACCTAAGGCTTCTGCTCCTGCAGCAACACCCGTTGGTGTTGTCACATTAAACAGCCAAGCAATTACACTTAAAAAAGAATTACCTGGTCGTGTAAGTGCGTTTCAAATTGCTGAAATTCGTCCTCAGGTAAGTGGAATTGTGCAATCACGCTTATTTGAAGAGGGGACTCAGGTTGAGAAAGGCCAAGCACTTTACCAAATTAATCCCGATATTTTTGAAGCCGAATTAGCAGCCAGCAGAGCGGCGGTTGCTCGCGCAGAAGCCAGTATAGCCAGTAGTAAATCTAAAGCGTCGCGTTATAAAGAATTATTAGCAATTAAAGCTGTAAGCCAGCAAGATTTTGACGAAGCCGATGCAGCTTCTAAGCAAGCCTCTGCAGAATTATTAACGGCACAAGCGCAATTAAAAAGCGCGCAAATCAACCTTGATTATAGCCATGTTTCTTCGCCAATTAGCGGCCAAATTAGTAAATCAAGCGTTACTGTAGGTGCATTAGTTAGCGCAGGTCAAACAAGCGCGCTGGCAACAGTTACACAGCTTGATCCTATCTATGTAGATTTAACCCAATCAAGTAATGAGTTAACTAAACTCAAAAGAGCGCTGGCATCAGGTGCTTTAGGTGTCGACTCTACAACACAAACCGATGTAGAACTAATAATGGAAGATGGCTCAGTATATCCTCATAAAGGTACATTACAGTTCTCTGAAGTGACGGTTGATCCAAGTACTGGGTCAGTGACTTTACGTGCTAAATTTCCAAACCCTGAAAAGCTATTACTACCAGGTATGTATGTGCGTGCTGAGGTGGTTGAAGGTGTTAAGTCAGACGCAATATTAGCTCCTCAACGTGGTGTGAGCCGTAATACCAAAGGTGAACCTACAGCTATGGTTGTTAGCAAAAACAACACCGTTGAAAGCCGTGTATTAAAAGTAGAGCGTACTTTAGGCGCTAATTGGTTGGTGAGCGAAGGCTTAGCCGATGGCGACCAATTGATTGTGGAAGGGCTACAAAAGATTCGCCCAGGAGCACCAGTTACGGCAACCGCTGCTCAGTCTTCTGCAAATAACAGCCAATAACGGAGAGTTTTATGTCACGATTTTTTATCGATAGGCCTATTTTTGCTTGGGTATTGGCAATTGTTGTTATGCTTGCGGGTATTATTGCCGTTAAAAGCCTACCCGTTGCCCAATATCCGTCTATTGCGCCACCAGCGATTACCATTACGGCTAACTACCCTGGTGCATCTGCACGTACCTTAGAAGACTCGGTGACTCAGGTTATTGAGCAAAAAATGAAAGGCTTAGATGGCTTGTTATATATGTCATCAACCTCACAGTCGAGCGGGTCAGCAACACTGACGCTAACATTTGATGCCGAGACCGATCCAGACATTGCCCAAGTTCAAGTGCAAAATAAATTAGCGACCGCTACGCCATTATTGCCAGAAGAAGTACAGCGCCAAGGTGTGGTAGTGGCCAAATCATCATCAAGCTTTTTACTGGTTGTTGGTTTTGTGTCGCAAGATGGCAGTATGACTAATATTGATATTGGAGACTATGTATCGTCGAATGTGCAAGACATTGTCTCGCGTGTAGACGGTGTAGGTGAAGTGGAGCTGTTTGGCTCTCAATATGCAATGCGTATTTGGCTCGATCCGGCTAAATTACAAAACTATAAGCTAACCCCCAGCGATGTATCAGCAGCAATTAAAGCACAAAATGCACAGGTGTCAGCAGGTCAGCTAGGTGGTATGCCGTCACTTGCTGGGCAGCAGCTTAATGCGACTGTCACTGCGCAAAGTCGATTACAAAAACCAGAGCAGTTCAGAGATATTTTAGTAAAAACTAACAGCGATGGTTCGGTTGTTCGCTTACAAGATGTTGCCGAAGTTGAACTGGGCGGTGAAAGCTACGGTGTGGTTGCTCGTTTTAATGGTAAACCAGCATCGGGACTCGGTGTAAAGTTAGCCAGTGGCGCTAATGCACTTGATACCGCGCAAGGAGTAAAGGATGCACTTGAAGAGCTTAAGCCTTTCTTCCCACAAGGGCTTGAAGCGGTTGTGCCTTATGACACGACTCCCTTTGTTGCACTTTCAATTGAAAAAGTAGTACATACTTTAATAGAAGCCGTAGTACTAGTGTTTGTTGTTATGTACTTATTTTTACAAAACTTTAGAGCAACTATTATCCCGACTATTGCCGTTCCTGTGGTACTGCTAGGTACGTTTGGCGTTCTATTTACCTTTGGGTATTCAATTAATACGCTCACTATGTTTGCGATGGTATTGGCCATTGGTTTGCTGGTAGATGATGCGATAGTGGTAGTTGAAAACGTAGAACGTTTAATGACTGAAGAAAAACTCTCTGCAGTCGAAGCAACTCGAAAGTCTATGGACGAAATTAAGGGCGCGCTTGTGGGTATTGCCATGGTGCTGTCGGCGGTATTTATTCCTATGGCATTCTTTAGTGGCTCTACAGGGGTTATTTACCGTCAGTTTTCAATAACGCTGGTAACAGCAATGGGGTTATCGGTATTAGTGGCGCTTATTTTAACGCCTGCATTGTGTGCTACGTTATTAAAACCGAGTCATGTGCATACTGATGGTAGCTTTATAGGTCGTTTTTTCTCAGGATTCAACCGTGGTTTTGATAAAACCAATAGAGGTGCACAAGGCTTTGTTGGGCGAATGATCAAGCACTCTAAACGCTATTTGCTTAGTTATGTTTTGATTGTCGGTGGTATGGTCACTATTTTTTCAAGCTTACCCACCGCGTTCTTACCGGACGAAGACCAAGGTATTTTGTTTAGCCAAGTAATGCTGCCAGCAGGTTCTACAACAGAGCAAACGCTTGAAGTGGTTAAAAAAGTAGAAAACCACTATTTAGAAGAACAATCTGAAGCTGTTGCTTCAATCTTCACAGTTACTGGTTTTAGCTTTGCAGGCTCAGGACAAAACTCAGCCATTGGCTTTGTGAGCTTAAAGCACTGGGATGAGCGCCAACGTGACGACTTATCAGTGGGAGCGGTTGCAGGAAAAGGCATGGGTTATTTTTCAACGATAAAAGAGGCGCTTGTGTTTGCATTCCCACCTCCGGCAATTATTGAACTTGGCACTGCCAACGGCTTTAATATGTTTTTACAAGACCGGGTTGGTTTAGGTCATGACGAGCTATTAAAGGCGCGTAATCAGTTATTGGGTATGGCTAGTCAAAGTCCAATACTGGCAGGTGTTCGTCCAAACGGGCAAGAAGATATGCCTGAATTACAACTGGATATTGATCTTGCAAAAGCAGAAGCCCTTGGTGTATCACAAGGTGATATTAACAGTACGCTTTCTACTGCTTGGGGTAGTAGTTATGTGAACGATTTTATCGACCGTGGCCGTGTTAAAAAGGTATATCTGCAAAGTAAGGCCGATGCGCGCATGGTGCCTGAAGATCTCAATAAATGGTATGTGCGAAATAAAAGCGGCGACATGGTGCCATTCTCAGCGTTTGCTAGTTCATATTGGTCATATGGCTCGCCTCGTTTAGAGCGCTATAACGGCTTTTCAGCTATGGAAATTCAAGGTAGTGCTGCGCCTGGTTACAGTACAGGTGAGGCTATGGATGAAATGGAGCGCTTAGTTAAGCAGTTACCTAATGGGATTTCCTCTGAATGGACTGGTATTTCATTCCAAGAACGTTCAAGTGGTGGTCAAGCGCCGCTTCTTTATGGTCTTTCACTATTATTTGTATTTTTGTGTTTAGCAGCACTTTATGAAAGTTGGTCTATCCCATTTGCAGTAATGATGATTGTACCTCTGGGTATATTGGGAGCTGTTATGGCTGCTTTCTTAGGTAACTTATCAAATGATATTTACCTTCAAGTTGGCTTATTAACCACCATAGGGCTTGCCTCTAAAAATGCGATATTAATTGTTGAATTTGCTACTCATAAAATGGATGAAGGCTTAAGTTTGGTAGATTCAGCTATTGCAGCTGTACGACTTCGTTTACGTCCTATTTTAATGACCTCAATGGCATTTATCTGTGGTGTTTTACCGCTTGCAATAGCCTCGAGTGCAGGCTCTGGTGCTCAAAACGCATTAGGTATTTCAATTATAGGCGGAACACTTGCAGCTTCATCACTGGTGGTAATTTTTGTACCGTTGTTTTTTGTTTTGGTACGTAGACTGTTTTCAGGTAAAGCTAAAACCACCTCGCAGGAGGAAGTTTAATGAGTGTAAGAACAATTAGTTTTAGTGCTTTAACTTTAGCCATTTTATCTGGATGTCAGTTAGCTCCTCAGCAAGAAGCGCTTAATTTACCTGTCCCTGATGCGTATGCATCAGAGGCAGGCAAAGGACAAGTTTCGTCATTAAAATGGCAGCAGTTTTTTAATGATGAAAAGCTCAAAGCACTGATATCATTAAGCCTTGAGCACAATAAAGACCTGCAAATAGCAGCACTTAATGTGCAACGAGTGCGTGGTTTGTATCAGATCGAAGACTCAGCGTTATATCCTTCGCTCGATTTCAATGCATCAGGCAGTCGTCAGCGCTTGCCAGCTGATTTATCAGCAAGTGATCAGCCTCAAATTAGCTCCCAATACAGTGCAACTGTGGGCATGACTGCTTATGAATTAGATTTATGGGGCAAAGTGCGTAATCAATCTGAGCAAGCATTACAAACGCTTTATTCTACGCAGCTTAGTGAATATAGCATGCAGGTATCGTTAATTTCTGAACTGGCAAATGCGTGGCTTAATTATGCGACCGATCAGCAATTACTTGCTTTAGCTCAAGAGACGTTGTCATCGCAGCAAGCTTCTTTATCTTTAACGCAGAAAAGTGTTGATTTAGGGGCTGCCTCTGAAATTACCCTAGAGCAATTAAAAAGTACCGTAGCTACTGCAAAGGTTGATATTGCAAAGTATAAGCGTTTATTAAAACGTGATAAAAATGCGCTTGATTTATTAGTAGGTAATCCGGTGGGGCAGGACTTACTACCGACTAAAGAGTTGAACTCATTACTTGATTTACCGGCTGTTCCTGTCGGCCTTCCGTCTGATTTACTAACACAGCGTCCTGATATAAAAGCGGCCGAGCATCAATTATTTGCCGCAAATGCCAATATAGGGATTGCGCGGGCAGCGTTTTACCCAAGTATTAGTTTAACAGCCAATGCAGGAACAGCATCACGTGATTTAAGTAATTTATTTGATGCAGGATCAGGTACGTGGAGCTTTATGCCGTCGGTAAATTTGCCTATTTTTAATATGGGACGTAACCAAGCTAATTTAGATGTCGCTAATGCAGAGCAACAAGTTGCTGTAGCAACGTATCAGCAAAAAATTCAGCAAGCGTTTCGTGAAGTTGCTGACGTGCTTGCTGATAGAGAGGGTTACAATGCCCAATTAAGCGCACTTGAACAGCTACTACAAAGCCGAAAAATAACCTATGACTTGTCACAGGCGCGATACAATAAAGGGGTTGATAGCTTTTTACAAGTGCTTGATGCTCAGCGAACTTGGTATAGCGCAAAGCAACAACTGATCACCGGTCAACAAGCTTTGCTTGCAAGTCAAATTAACTTGTACAAAGCCGTTGGTGGTGGATGGGAAGTAACTACCGATCAAAGTAATTAGTATGCATTAAACCGGTGAGTTATGGCTGGTTTATCTGTAGTAAAGTAATACCGTTTAACGTTTATCTTTTTATTATCAAGGGTAAACGTTAAACATTTCGAGTCTAGTGACTCGATAATGGAGTTTCGAATGAATTCTAAAAATAAAAAGCACCTTGATCCGTTGCAAGCACAAGCGCGTCGTGAACAGGTATTAACAGCGGCTGCTGATTGTTTTCATCGCAAAGGTTACCATGGCGCAGGTATGGCTGAAATAGCAAGAACAGCAGGCATGAGTGCAGGCCATATTTATAATTATTTTGATAGTAAAGAAGCAATAATCGAAAGTATTATTGAAAAAGATATGGAAGAAATGTTCTCCATATTTCAAGAGTTTGAAGATCAACCTGGTGATATTTTAACAGTGTTACTTGATGGTCTACATCATGGTGTACAGCGTCATATGGACACGGGCGCCTGCGTTATTGACCTAGATATGATGGCAGAGGCGAGTAGAAACAAAAAGGTCGCTTTATTGCTACGTGAGGCTGATACGCAGGCACGTAACAGAATGCGGGATTTATTAGTGAGTGAAAGTAGTTTAATAAAATCACATTCAGAGCAAGAATTAGAGAGCCGTATTAATGTGATTTTTTCAGTGATGGCAGGATTGTTATTACGAAAAATGCTGTTTCCTGAGTTAACAGAAGAAACCGTGCTTATTGCACTGCGTCCAGCGATGAAAACATTACTTATGCCATTTGATAAAAATTAGAATAAGAATGAGCAGAGGAAAATTAGGCTAACCTTTTTGTGGGTTAGCCTAAATGTTATTCATTAATAACGCTCTATTGACCATTGCAGAGCGATTAGAGCAATCAAGATTGAACCTGAAGGCATTAACCACTTTTGATACCAATTATAGTTTCTTAGGTAAATAAGTATTGGTAAACTGAGACACAAAATACTCAGTTGACCCAATTCAACACCGAGGTTAAAAGCAATAATACTTAGCAGCTGGTAGTCTTCTGACAAGCCTAGCTCACCGAGGACACTTGCAAATCCCATCCCATGAAGTAACCCAAAACCAAAAGTAAGCCAGCCTAAACGTATTACTACGGGCCAAACATTATTAAGTGCTGCAAACAATACTGACACTGCAATTCCTAATTCTACCCAGCGACTATTAGGGGAGACAAGGTTCATTGCGGTAGCTGTAAGCGTAATAGAGTGTGCCAGTGTAAACGCGGTGACTATCCATGCAGTGTGTTTAATGATTTTTATTTTAGAGCTACTTCTTTGCCATGTTTTATCTCGTCTTACCAACACGCAAGTAAGTAACAATACAATTAAAAATAAAATATGGTCTATACCAATCCAAATATGTAACACGCCTTGGTAAACATATTGATTAAAGGTTTCTAGGTAGCTTGTTTGTTCAAAATTAAATGCTTGTTTTTGGTTATGATAGTCAAATACACGCGACACACCGTTGATGTTAACGATAGATTTATGGCTAGCATCGCGGTTAAAAAAAGCTGAGTATGTAAGTAAGGTTGTAGTGTTATTATCGCAATAAAAGCGAATAGGAATTTGCAAATAAGGTTGATTAAAGTGAGTATCGAGCTTAAACGGGCCTTCATTATTTAAAAGGCAGGCTTTTAAGTCTTGGGTAAAACTTATGTTTTGTTCAACAAATTGAGTAAGTGAGCTACGTTTTGCTTTTATTTCGGCCCATGTAATTTGCCCATCGTTGTTTAAATCAAGTGCTACTGCATGTTCCAAGTCAGCGATACTGATTTGCCAGTGACCAATATATTGCGTTTTATCTATATTGTTATTTAACACGATATAACTGGTACTTAACTGGTGTGCAAAGCCATTGTTTGTAAAAGCGAACAAACATAAAGCGAAAAAACATAGATAAGTTGATCTCATAGCTTACCTCGTGGCATTGCTTGTGCATCTTTAAGTAACTGCTGATCCATACTCATCTTTGCTTGTTGCCAATTAATGTTTGCCCAGTACAATGCTTTGTCGGGGTTTGGCTGAATATTAATGTAATATTTAGCTAGTTCACTGGCGTGGAAAGTATCTTGGCGAATTTCGCGTAAAGAGACTCTTTCAGCCATCATTTTTTGCCATTTTTGCCCGTGTGTTTTTAGATCTTTTTCTGCAATAGCTAGCCTAAGCAACAGCGCATCCTCTAAATTAGTATTATCGTCAACCAATGTGCTTAGGCTGTTAATAATATGCTCAGAGTTATTAAGTCTAAGCTGAATATCAGCCCATAAAACAACAAGGCTCACAGGCATATTCGATAATTTTATATGATTAATATGATAGAGTGCTTTTTTATAGTGACCCATTCGGTAACTCATTTCACTTAACACATGCTTGGTTGCAAGATTTGTTTCTTTGTTATCAACTATTTTTAATAGCGATTGATAGCTTTGTTGAACATTTTTGTGTTGGCTTTGTATATCAAGCACACAGGTACTTGCAGTGAGGGTACTTACTAAACCAATTAAAGATATACAGTGTTTTGTTGCTGCTTCAAAACGCCCTTGCGTCATAAAAATATTTGCTAGTAGTAAATGGCTATTAACATGGTTAGGATCGTCATCTATTGCCTCTTTTGCAATATTTATGGCTTGCTCGAATAAATGTTCTTTTTGTAATATACGTGCATACAGATAGCTTACTTCTGAAGTGGGGTTTTCCTGATATAGCTTTACCAAATGTGTTTTAAGGGCCCCTTGTAACCGCTCAGATTGGCCTGAGAATTGACTGTTGTCGAGTAAGTTCTTTATCTCTTCAACAGAAAGAGATGCTTTTAATTTAGTGTTACTAGTTGCAATAACTGCATCATCCTTTGGTACAAAAGGTGCGCCTTGTAGAGTGAGCGGCATTAAAAAGACAGCGATAAAAGTGAATGGCAAATATAAAGGTAAGTGCATTATTTTCTCCTAAAAGTTAGCCTTCCTTGGCTAGTCAGTTGATTGATTAATTTCCGTTTGCTGAAATCAGATCACCAACATCAGTATCTGTATTGGTAAATACTCTACCATTCACAGACAATGGCTCAGCCGTAGGCTGTTGATTTAAAGCATCCGTGGCAAACTGTGCAAATTCAACTTGCAACGCTTCAATAGTGATGCTCACAGTGGCGTTTACTTGTGAACTTATGCCATCGCTTACGCCAAACATAAAGCTGTCTGTACCTGTTGTCTCTTTATTAGGGGTGTAAGTAAAACTACCATCGCTATTTACTTCAACAACACCTAACGTAGGCTCACTTGATAGTGAGTAACTTAATGTGTCACCATCTATATCAGTGGCTCTGAGCATGTCAGAGATACTGACCTCTGTTTGAGTGGTGAGTATTACATCACTTGCTGAGGGCGCAGAGTTGGTTATAGTTGGTGATTTATTTTTGTCGTCATCGTTACTGCATGCTGCTATAATCAGGCTTACAGATAGTATACAGACATGACGTAAATTTAGATTATGCATTAGTTCACTCCTTATTTAGAGCCTGCAAGCGGCGTTGCAAGGTAAGGGAATGTGGCATTCATCATTGATGCATTAACAGGTGCGCCATCAGTAAATGGCACAGTGCCTACGTTTGCATCTTCTGGAGTACACAGCCCTAAATCAGTATCTGTACCTGCAACGGGGATAGGGTGGCACAAACGCCCCATTACAACTCGTAGCGCAATATCTACAACATCATCACCAGGGCGTCGTCCATTCGGGAAACCAGCTAAGTCGTCACCTGCAACGCCAAATGCTGATTGGTCGGCCTGCGCAGTCGCTGCAATAGCGGTATTTAGACGCAGCATTTCTGAAGGTGTTACCGTTGCTTGTTGGTTTACCCCTGCAAAGCCTGTCAAAAATGCAGTAATTAAATCTGTGCGTGGAAAATTAGTGGGCGCAAGAGTCTCTAGGCTAGCACCTAGTGTTGTATTAACCGCATCTTTAAATAAGATATTCAGAAGCTCGGGTAAAGAGGGGTGTGATACATAATCTAAAAATTGTCCATCGTCTTTAGGGTGAGATGTTGAGAATGTATCTTTATCTTTAATGCCAATTACAAGCTCATTGACTAGCGGGTTACCTAATCGAGAAACCTGAGTCAATGCCCCTCCATTAACCGCATTATTTGCAAATTTTGCATTAGGGTTAAGCACGCGAGCTTGAGGTAAACTAGCTGTTGTCCACGAACCAATGACTTGATTACCTTCGCCTACAATGCAGGCTTTTGGTACTTCAATAGCTATTGACGTAACGTTTTTGTCTGCGAGATCATCATTATCGGCTGATTGGGTTATACCGCCTGGGAAACCTCCACCATCGGCTGCCCCTGGCGAGCTGTCACCTTCAACTGGAACATAATTAACTAAATCAAAAGTTTTACCTAAGTTAACTACAAATGGGTCTTTACGTTGACCGACAAAAACTCTCGCCATGCCTTCACAGTCGGGTATGGCAACTTGATAGACAAACTGATCAGCATAGGCTTGATATTCTGTCATCGATCCAAAGGTTTTATTACCTACATAATCAAGTGGTTTAGAGAACGAGCTAGAGTTTGTAGTGGTATTATTTAGGGTTGTGGTAGTGCCAGTTCGTTGTGGTCCGCTGATCATGGTCATACTGTAGGACTCGCTAAAGTTTACAGCAGCGTCATTACCTGCAGAGATGCCGCCAACATTTTTAAGAGGTACTGAAACGGTCCGCTGATTACCCTCTGGTCCTACAGTCAGTTGTACCCCTTGATTATCATTTGGCAGCATACTTTCAAAGTTAAACGCAAATGTAATATCTTCTATAGCGTCTCCATCATTGTCAATGTGGATGCTATAAGTAGCATCAGGGTCCATTGCAAAGTAATTTGGGCCACCATAAGCATCTTGTAAAGGAATGTAGTTTGCGATGAGGGTTACGTAATCGCCTCGGCCTTGCTCATAACTATTAAATATATAAAAATCGGTAGAGTCTAAAGTTGGGAAGCGGCTTATATTTGGTGCTTCTCTATGGCTAGATGCTTCACTTGGTGCACTTATAAATGTACTGCATACCATTACTGCAAGTATTGATGGAGTAAAAGCTTTCATGACTTTGTCCTTTAGTTTTGTTTGAAGTCATAGCTAATAACGGACAGGATAGTTAAGTGGATGCAAAAAAGTTAAAAGTATTTATTTTTTGTTACTTTTTATGCTGATCGCTTGAAGTAAAGCGACCAGCATCAGTTTATAAAAGTACTAATTCTGTGGTGTATAGTACCTCAGTAGGTAAACCATTCGGTGAACCGCCAACGGGTTCTAAACTAACCGCTAATAATGTTATGTCGGTTGCTTTAAATAGTTTACTTTTGAGAATAGTTTTATCGCCATTTTTGGGTAATAAACCAAGGGAGACAGGGGTATCTTGCCCTTTAAGTATCATCCACAGTTCGTAGTCTCTATCTGTTCGAGCTATTAGTTGGTTACTCGCTTTAATAGAGAGCTTATGGTTACTTACATTTATAAACCACAACGGTTGCTCAGTTTGATTTTTTACTAAAGCTATTTGTTGTGTCTGCTTACTGTTGGTAGTAGGTTGAGTAACTAAAACAGCTAAAATAATACATGCGGCGGTCGCTAAAAATGACCATGCACGCCAAATAGAAGGTTTTATTATTAGCTGTGATTTTTCTAATTGTGGTTTATTTTCGATACGCCGCATTATCTCATGCCATGTGGCATCTGATGGTGTTTGTGGGCTAATAGCACTCGCTAGGTTATTAAGGTTTTGCTCCCATATATTGGTCGCTTCTCTCGCTTTATTTGAAACTAGCATGAGTCGCTGAAAACGTTTACGCGCCAAGCCGGTTAATGTGCCAAGTACATACTCTGCAGCAAGCGAGTTAAGTAATTCTGGTTTGTTATAGTTCATATTGTTAAACACCTTTGTAGCTGTATTAACCCTCTGCGAATCCAACTCTTAACTGTTCCTAATGGTGTATCGATATGATTCACCAGTTCCCTGTGACTTAATCCTTTGTAATAGGCGAGATGAATAGCATGTTTTTGCTGCGGTTCTAATTGCTCGATGCAGTTAACTAATTTAGTATTTTCATCGTAATTAACATCAATTGTGTGAATATCTTGCTGCTCTTCTGCTAAGGGTTCTTCCTTACGGACTTTATAATACCTGAGTAGATCAAGGCTTCTGTAGCGAATAATACTAATCATCCAGCTTATTACAGTTCCTTTGGAGGCGTTATACTCAGACGCATTATGCCAAACTTTAATAAACGCATCTTGTAGTGCTTCTTCAGCATGAGCTCTGTTAGACAACATATTAAAACTAATTGCAAAGAGTTTGCCGCTCGTTTTCTGATATAAACGTGAAAAAGCATGTTTGTCTCCTTGTGCTGTTGCACACAGCAAAGAAAGTAATTCGTTATTTTCCATAATTATCCTATTTTTTATTATTAGTATTAGAACGAGTAAACACGATATTTAGATGCAAAAAGTTGAAAATTAAAATTTATCAAAATTTTTTATATAGATAGCAATCAAAGAGCATAGTATGCTTTCATCATACTGTGAATAATTTATTCGATGAGATGTAAAAACTGCATACCATGTTAATCTTTCTTATGTTGATTTAACTTAGAACTACCGATGCAGAGCAGGTAGCTAGCTAAGTTACTACCTAAGTTTACTAATGGCATAATGATTGCTGGATATGATGATCATTTAAAAGTGTAACACCAATAAAAAGGAAAAATTATGTGGGCTGCAGTAAGTTATCTTGTAACAGCATTGGTATTTATAGTATTGGGATTAACGGTTAACTCCATTTACTTTGCAGTTGCGTTTTTTTGGACTGCACTTTCGCTACTATTAGTCAGCGGCGCTTATTTTTTCAACGCAGGGAAAGTATTTAGAAAACGCGAAAATGGCGTTATCCCTTTTTACATTCGCTGGGCCTTTGTGCCTTTTTTATTAGGTGCGCAAATTTATAATGCGTGGTCACGTAAGCGTGACAAAGTACCGCCCATTCAGCAAATAAACGATAATCTATTTTTAGCATGTCGTTTGTTCCCCTCAGATATAGACACATTGAAAGAAAATGGCATTACCGCTATTTTGGACGTTACCTGTGAATTTGATGGCCTTGAATGGACATCTACCCAAGAAAATATCGATTATTTGAATATTCCTGTTCTTGATCACAGTGTGCCTACACACTCACAGTTAAACCAAGCCATTAACTGGATCCATCATCATATTAAAAAAGACCGTCGTGTTGTGGTGCATTGTGCATTAGGGCGTGGACGCTCGGTGTTTGTTATGGCGGCATATTTATTGAGTCAAAATAAAGATGCGGATGTGCATGATATTCTTGCACAAATAAAAGAAACACGTGAAACTGCGAACCTTAACAAACGCCAATTACGCCATTTAGTTAAGCGCCACCGTAAGGGGGAGCTACTGATAAAAAACAAAGCGTACTTAATTGCTAATCCGGTTTCAGGCACTAAGTTGTGGTCTGAAAAAGAGCATTTAATTGTTGCGCGTTTATCTGCGTATTACGATTTAACCATTTTAAAAACTACGCCAGAACAAAATGGCATTACATTGGCTAAACAGGCTATAGAAAACCACCCCGATATTATTATTGCTTGTGGTGGCGATGGAACTGTAACTGAGGTTGCCAGTGTGTTGGTAGGTACGTCTTGTCGATTAGGAATAATACCACTGGGCACAGCAAATGCACTCGCTCATGTATTAATGGGGATAAAATCTAAATTTATTCCTGTTGAGCAAGCATGTGATTTAATCATTGATGGTCAAGCTAACCTTATTGATACCGCGTATTGTAATGATGAGCTGATGCTATTATTAATTGGTATTGGCTTTGAGCATGCAATGATTGAAAAAGCGGATCGAGAGTCTAAAAATAAATCAGGTCAACTTGCTTATTTAAATGGTTTTTTACACTCATTTGGCGAAAATAAAGCGCAACAGCTGATAGTTAAATTAGATGATAATGAGCCTGAGACTATTAATACAAATAGTTTTATTGTGGCAAATGCTGCCCCATTCACTACGTTATTAGCGCAAGGGGGCGGGCAACCCGACCACCGCGATGGGTTATTGGATGTAAATTGGTTAACGCCAAACAAAGATAATGAAACCACGGTATTAAGTATTGCTGAGCTGATGTTTAGCAGTATTACGCAAACGCATCTTGCTATTAACTCGCATTATACCAATGCAAAACGTGTAGAAATAAGCGCAGATGAAACGCTAAATTACGTGATTGATGGCGAGGTAAAATCTGCAGATAAAGTGGTGGTGAGCATTCACCCTGCGTCGCTAAATGTAATATGCCAAGAGCAAACACCTGATTAGAAAGGCGTATGTATTACGCCATTGTTATTTTATGAGCCTTTTATTTTTTAATAGAAGGCCATACAAAACCTGATGTATCAGGTTGTGAGGATTCTGACTGCTTAGTCGGTTTATTTCTAGGCTTACGTAACGGCTTGTTATTAATGGTATGGATATAAAGCGCTTCTACTTTATCTCTTGCCCAAGGCGTTTTACGTAAAAATTTTAAGCTTGATTTTATACTTGGCGAATCTGTAAAACATTTGATATTTACTTGCTCGCCCATTGCTTTGAAGCCTAAACGTTGTTCTAGTTCAACAAGAATTTGCTCTAAAGTTACCCCATGAAGCGGGTTTTTTGGTTGATTATTCATAGTCACACTGCTTTTTTAAACTGCATGTATTGTAGCGTATCCCACCGCATCTTAATAGTTTAGAGATGGCTGACAAATCCCAGATTGTTAATCTTGATTAATTTACAGTAATAGTAGAGGGCTTCTTAGGATAAATAAGGTTACCTTGTTTATCGAGCTTTAGCCAAATTAACTGACTGTTGTTATGTTGGGGGTATTTAGCAGCACAAATAAGGGTAACAGAATGAACTTGCAGTATGGCACCTTCGCTATAGCGTTTATTATCATACCAGCACTCAGTATTAGTGTTTATAAGCTGGGTAGCATCAACAATAGGAAGCGTTTGTATTGTGTTAGCGTAGCTTAAAGCTGAAAAACACAAGCATAAAACAGCAATAATAAAAGTAAAATAATAACGCATGAATAACCTCAAGGTGTTTAAAATAACTACACTTAGCAAAAAAACATGCTAGGGTAAGTAAGACAACTTCAGTAAAACACAGAACAATAAAAAGGTGAACACATATGCTATTTAATCAAACGATGATTGACGAATTTACACTACTTGCCAAATTCCCACGCGAAAGCAAAATGCAGGGCATTAAACTCCATTCAGATGCTGAACCCGCTTTACTGAGCGCAGCACAACGTTTGTTTGATAAAGGCGTTATTGATAGCCCAGATGGCGGTTATTTAACTGATCTGGGCTTAGACTTAATTGAGCACGTCACTGTAATACACAGTGCGTTAAAAAGTTAGTTTGCGTCGGGTTGATTTTCTGGGGCTGCATCAATAAAGGCGGTCAACTCATTACAACGCTGATAAACGGCTGCTATTTTAGGGTAGGCAGCCATATCTACTTTAAAGCGAATGGCATTAAATACCTGTGGCACTAAACATACATCAGCTAAGCTTGGCGAGTCGCCTGCGCAAAATGTATTTTTGCTATCAAGCATGCGTTCTATTTTTTCAAAACCAACTTCAACCCAGTGTCGGTACCACTTATTTTTTGCTTCATCATCAACATTAAGTTCACTACTTAAATATTTAAGCACTCGCAAATTATCAATAGGATGGATATCACAGGCAATTGCATAACTTAAATTGCGAATGTGTGCTTTTTGCCAAGCATTACCTTGCAGTAATGGTGTTTCAGGGTATTGCTCTTCAAGGTACTCTAAAATTGCTAGAGATTGACCTAATACGCCGTCTTCTGTTTCTAAAGCCGGTAACAGCCCTTGAGGGTTTTTCTGTAAGTAATCTGTGCTTTGTTGTTCTGATTTTAATAAGTTAACAGGTACCAATTGATGATCAATATTTTTTAGATTTAATGCGATTCGAACACGATACGCTGCAGATGAGCGAAAATAAGTATAAAGCTTCATAATCTTATTATCCTTGATTGCCATTAAAGTGTTTTTTGATTGTGCGCCAGCAATCAGTGTAATTAGCTTGACGCTCTTTACCTTCTAATGCGTATTTAGTCGGCGATATTACATAACGTGACTCAAACATAAACGCCAACGTATTATCGTAGCGTTGTGGCTCTAAATCGGCGTTTGACGCTTTTTCAAATACGTCTGCTTCAGGACCATGCGGCGACATACAGTTATGTAAGCTCATGCCACCTGGCACAAAGCCATGCTCTTTTGCATCATATACCCCTTCTATTAAGCCCATAAACTCACTCATAATATTACGGTGATAGTAAGGCGGGCGGAAAGTGTTTTCAGCCACCATCCAACGCGGTGGGAAAATAGCAAAATCGATATTTGCAACGCCTTCAGTACCCGATGGTGAAGTGAGTACGGTAAAAATTGAAGGGTCGGGGTGATCAAAGCTAACGGTATTCATGACATTAAAGCGAGCTAAGTCGTATTTATAAGGCGCACTATTGCCTGTCCAAGCAACAACATCCAGAGGAGAATGACCAATATCACAACGAAACATATTGCCATTAAATTTAGCAATCAGTTCAAAATCACCCTCAATATCTTCAAAAGCCGCTACTGGATAGTGAAAGTCACGATCATTCGCATAACCGTTGGCACCAACAGGGCCGCGCTCAGCAAGGACATAGGCATGGCCGTAGTTTTCACAAATATAGCCACGGGCAGTGTCGGTTAGTAACATTACTTGAAATTTAATACCACGCGGAATAACGGCAATTTCGCCGGCTTTAATAGTTAAATGCCCAAGTTCTGTTTTAAGTAGTAGTTCACCTTGTTGCGGTACAAATAACATTTCTCCATCGGCATTATAAAAAAAGCGCTTGTCCATGGATTTATTGGCGACATACACATGAATGCCAATACCGGCTTGCCCATTCGCGCTGCCATTGGCAGCCATAGTGATTAAGCCATCGATAAAGTCAGTGGGTTCTGCTGGTATATCAATGGGATCCCAACGCAGCATAGTTGGTGGAGTCGGTACTTCGGTAATGGGAGCGGTTCTAATTAAGCCATTGTCTATGGCTGTATAATCGCCTTGCACAACCGATGGGCGAATACGATACATCCAAGTGCGGCGGTTATCAGAGCGCGGAGCGGTAAATGCAGTGGTACTGAATTGCTCCGCGTATAAATCATATTTTACTTTTTGCGGACTGAATTGCCCAATCGGTAATGCACCAGGCAGCGCTTCGGTTTCAAATTCATTGCCAAAGCCGGTCATGTAGTTTAATCGTGTCGCCATTACAGACTCCTGTGAAAGTGGGGGAGTGTTATGTTTTTGTTATTTACGCTAAGATACTCTCAAGTGAGACTAATATCAAATACACTGCTTATGACCGTTGTAAATAAAAGTGAACAGATAAAAGTCGTATGTAAATAAGTGATTCAATATGAAAATAGATTTAACGACATTTTTACCCTATCAATTAACACACTTAGCAACACAGGTAAGTAATGATTTTTCGAGTATTTATAAAAAAGAGTTTGATTTAACTATTCCTCAGTGGCGAATAATGGCTAATTTAGCGCAATCAGGCCAAAGCACAGCAAAACAGTTATGTATTCAAGCAGATATGGATAAGTCGACAGTATCAAGGGCAGTAAAAACGCTAATAGATGAAGGGCTTATTTATAGTGAGTTAAATAAGTATGATAAGCGCGCTGCATTTTTAATGTTAACTGATAAGGGCATGGCTTTGTATGAAAAAATAACGCCACAGGCATTGCAGTGGGAGCGTGAATTATTAAGCTGCCTGTCGGATGAAGAACAACGCCAGTTAATCGCTATTTTTGATAAATTGAAAAATAAATTACATGCATAAAAAAGCCCACAAAGTGGGCTTTTAAATACACTAATTTAATTAATCAAATTAGAACGTGTAACGAACACCTACACGCATTTCCCATAAAGAGGCATCGCGTTGTACAGATTGCTCAGCACTACGTGCACTGAAGTCTGAGTAAACGTATTGACCTTGATCATTCGTTTTAACTTTAAGCATTCTATTACCTACGAATGAGCCTTTTCTTAATACACCCCAGTCATCGTTTAACATATTAGTTAAGTTATCGATTACGAAGAATGCTTCACCTTTATGGCCGTCCATAAAGCCTGGTAACTCTTGAGTAATTTTAAAGTTAAATTTAACGAACCAATCAGAGTTCTGTTGGTTACGACCTGCGATTTCACCACGCTTAAGACCTTCAGATGCGATAAAGTCGTTAAACTCGTTGATTTCATCAGCACTCATGTCGTAGATCACATTAGGATCGTTTTCAAGCGGTACATATAGCAATTGACGCGAGCGATTAGAGTTTGCGTCACCAAATGCACTATCGCTTCCGTTAAATGTGAAGCTATAAGGTAAACCTTTGTATGCTTCACCAAATAGGTTGAAGCGAGTGTTATAACCATCAAAGAACTCGTGCTTATAACCTAGGTTTAATGTAAAGCGATGTGGGATTTCGTAATCAGATGAAGCCACGCCAGGGTTACCCGGGTTTGATGTTGCTAGGTTACCGTAGTTTGAGCTGGCTACAGAACTAGTCATTGGGTTTACATCATCAGCATCAGTGTAAGCGTAAGAGAACTGCATACTTACGCCGTTATCGAATGCTTTGCTTACTGCTGCTGAAATAATTGATGATGAACCGCTATCACCGTTAACATTAGTTAATAATAGCTCGCCATCACGACCTTCAATTGATTCATACAATGGACGACCGTCAAAACTTACTTCACCAGTAGGGCGAAGTGCGATATCTCGTAATGTCGCTGCATCGCGCTTATCAGTGTAAAGGTAATCTAGAGCAATTACATAATCGTTTTCAGTAGTGTAGGTTGCACCAATCGAATATTTCCATTCTGATGGAATTTCAAAGTTAGGATCTACTGCATTTGTTGTAGCATCACCTGAACCAATTTCAGTATTCGCTACTTTATCAAACATATCTTGTGGAACGTCATAACCTGGCGTACCACCGTTTACATTCGGTGTATCAAATAAATCTACAAATGTTTTAGCATCGTCACCAGTACCTACTACGTAAGAGTTACTGATATCGCCAATTCTAGCTCCGATATTTGTGATGCCATCATTTGAATATGAGTTAGACAACCATACATTTGGGTTACCGCCTGAGAACAAGCCAACACCTGCACGCACTTCTAGTGCATCGGTTGCATACCACTCAAAACCTACACGTGGTTGAATTAAATCAATACCGTCAAACGTTGACTGGTTACTAAAACCGTAGCGATCAGTATAGTTTTGGTTTAATGCTGGTTTGTCATCGCTTGAATAACTATCATAACGAAGACCAAATGTTAATGATGCATCGATATCTGAAAAGCTATATTCATCTTGTACATAGAATGTATTTTGTGAGTAAGCGAAGTTAGCAGCTGCATCTGTTGGATCATTTGTGCCTGCTGCATTATTGTAATACACAGCACTTGCTATACCTTCCTTGTAATCATCGATAGATGCAAAACGCCACTCACCCTCAGTATGCTGTACGAATTGATTAAATACTTCTAACTTCTCATACTCAAAACCAGCAGTAATCGTGTGTTGATCAAGGTAGTAAGTACCTGAGAACTTAGCTGTTGTGGTGTCGTAGTTTAAATCATTTGATTGACGAGAGTCATCAGGACCTACGTAAACAGTGGCAGCTTTAGTATTGATTTGGAACTCACCAAAGCTGCTTGCCGCGTCTAAAGATTGAACACGAGCGTCAAGCTCTGATTTACCTAAGCGAACTTCAGTTGAGAAATCATCATTCCAATCAGAGTAAAGTGATGCAACAATTGAAGTAAACTCAGCACCTTGCTCATAAAAGTGGCTGTCGAATGCAAGCTCATCACCATCTGCATCTGATTGCGATAAGGTAAAGCCATCATTGTAGTTATAAATTAGGTTAGCACGGTGATCATCGTTGATGTTCCAATCTAATTTTACTAAGATTTTTTCATCTTCTACTGGTGAGCTTGCTGGTGTAGCACCGGCTTCGTAACCATAAACATCACGTGTAATCTGTCTAATTTCATCAATTTCTGCAGAAGACACTAAAGATGAATAGTTAAACTGTTTAACACCTTCAAGTTTTTCGTAAGAGGTGAATAAGAAAAGCGTATCATTGATTAGTGGTAAGCCAACGTTGAAACCATAACGTTTTTCACTGAAGTCACCGTTATCAACGTCATTACCTTCAATCTTATCGCCTTTCATTGAATCGTTAGTGTAATCGTAGAATACACCACCGTGAATGTCGTTGCCGCCAGATTTGGTAACTGCATTGATGTTACATGATGTAAAACCACCATATTGAACATCAAATGGTGCTAATTCTACTGCTACTTGCTCGATTGAATCAAAAGAGAATGGAGCGCGAATTGTAGGGTAACCGTTTGAGCTTAAGCCAAAGTTATCGTTCATGCGAACGCCATCAAGGGTTAAGCTGTTAAAGCGTGGGTTACCACCACCACAGTTGATTGAACCACGGCTATCATCGATAGCAACACGAGGGTCAATACGAATAATATCTTTTAAATCACGGTTAATAGCTGGTTGATTTTCAAGATCGCTTAACGTAAATGTTGAAGCAGGACCCGTACCACCAGACATAGTGCTGATAGGGCGACCTGTAACAACAATTTGCTCAATATCTGAGATATTTTCAAGTGAAGTATTAACAGGGTAGTCGCTACCAATGTTCAAAATAATATTATTGAACTCTTGGTCAGCGTAGATGTCTGAGTCTACGATTACTTTGTAAGGGCCGCCAACACGAAGACCTTTAGCAGTAAAGTAACCAGCGTCATTTACTTGCGTTGTTTTAACAGAGCCAGAAGGCACATGTAAAATTGTTACTTTAGTGCCGGCAGCAGGGTTACCGTTAGGGCCCATAATCTGCCCTTTAATTGCAGAAGTTGTTTCGTTTGCAATTGCAGCACCACTCACACCAACACATGCTGCTATAGCAAGTGACAGAGCTGTTTTGCGAAGTTGAATTTTCATTTTATTTTCCCGTGTAGTTAAATAAACTTTTAATAGCTTTTTTATTTTAATTTTGGACTAAGCGACCGCAAAATACACTTAATCCAAAATACTTACATAGTGTACCTTATTTGTTTGTTACAAATAAAATACAACTGTAATTTTTTTATTATAAAACACTTTATTTTTGAAATTTAGCATTTTATCTATGTTTCAATATTTTACCGTGCAGATAGTAAGTAGTTTTTATGACAAACAGATGAAAAGTTATTTTTTCCATAAAAAAAGCCATTACATGCATGTAATGGCTTTTTTAATTTTATGAGCTTTTGATGTGCAAGTTATAGGTTAAAACTTATAGCTAACACCGATTTTAGCTTGCCAAGCTGATGAGCTAGTTTGATATTGGCTATAGTTACGAACATCAGCACCATTAAATCTGCTATCAATTATATAACGACCTTGATCGTCTAAGCCGCCAAAGTCGTAAACTGCTTGGTCAGAGAAACCTAAGCGCTTTTCTACGCCCCAGTCACTGTTTAATAAGTTGGCAAAGTTATCAATCATAAAGTAAATCTCACCGCTATGACCTTTTGCAAAACCTGGGATCTCTTGTTTAACGCTAATATCCATAGTGGTAACCCATGGTTGCGTGCCTGAGTTACGGTCTAAGATTTGACCTCGCTCAGAAATACCCGCTCTATTAAGTAGTGTCTCAAGTTCACTCCATGATAGCCCTGATTCATCCCAGTTTACGTTTGCATCATCTGCACCAGTTGGAATATACGCTAAATAAGCTGAGCTTGAATAAAAGTCACGCGTATCACCTAAGTCACTATCTTGATACATACCCATAGTATAGCTAAATGGACGACCAGAGCGACGTTCAAAATACACATTAAATCTTGTGGCATAGCCACTGAAGAACTCAGTGTTATACGCTAAATTAACTTTAAAGCTATGCTCTACTTCATATGCACCACGGGCAGCAAAGTCTTCATTTCGGCTCTTAGTGATATTGTACTGATAGTTGCTTTGTGCACGTGATGAAGAACCTGAAGACGCTTCTGTTACATCTTGATGTGCATAGCTTGCTGAAATATAAAGGCCATTTTCCCACTCTTTAGCAAGTGCTGTTGAAATAATAACAGAACGACCATCATCAGTTGAGTTAGTCATTGCGATATCAAAGTTATCAGCTAAGTCACCGCTGTAAATACTTTCATAGATAATACGTTCGCCGTCTGCCGCTACACCTACAGGTTTAATGGCGGTGTTATGCCACACAGCTTCGTTTTCTTTTTTGTGATAAGCAATTTCTGCTTGCCATTTAAAGCCTTCACCTAATAACTCAGAATCAAAGTCGTACTCAAAACCAAGTTGTGCACGGATGCTTGACGGTAGTTCAAAATTTGGGTCAACATAGTTTGTGCTACCTGCACCTTGAACTAAAGAGCCTTTTATGGCATCTGGTACTTGAGTGATATCAGCTTGATTATTAGCATAGTAATCGTCAATAACGCTCTGTGGTGCATCTACAAAAGTAATGCCATCGTTTTGGAATGAGTTATTGTACCAAACGTTAGGGATACCACCTTGGAAACGACCTACACCACCGTTAACTGTTAATGCTTCTGTAGCGTAATACTTAAAGCCAATACGCGGTAGAATAATATCTAACCCATCGAGGTTTTCTTGATTGCTAAAGCCATAGGTGTTTAAAAAGTTTTCGTTGAGTGTTGGTTTATCATCAGAAGATAAACGCTCATAACGAACACCTGCTGTTACTTCTAAATCATCACCAACATAAAAAGTATCTTCAATGTAAAGTGCTAATTGATTTCGGGTTGCGTCGTAAGCGGTGTCATTAGGGTTATTTGTAAAGGCATTGCTGTAGCTAAAATCGTACTTTCCTTTGTAGTTACCTACTTCACGATTTTCGAAACCATTAAAGTTATCAAATTCCCATGAACCGAGTGAGTTAGCTGCAAAAAGGTTGTATAAGTTTAACGACTCATATTGCATACCAAAGTTAATTTCATGCTCGTCCATTAAATAAGTGGCATCAAGAGAAAGTGTTAAATTTTCTGTTGCTGAGCTATTTGCATGGCGAAACTCATCGGTACCAAAGTTATAAGAAGGTCCGCGGAAGTATTCTTCAACTTTAACGCTACCAATATCAGAATTTGTTAAACTTCTCGATGATACATCTTTGTATGCAATACCGATTTCAGTTGAAAAGTCTTCGTTCCAATCTGAATATAGCTTGGTAGCAAAGTTATTAAACTTGGTTGCGTAGGTATAACGACTTGATGCAAACTGAACTGATGTGCCACCAGTACCAAAGTTTGTTTCATCTTTGTCATCTTGCCACTGATAGGTAAAATCTAAGCGATGATCATCAGCAATGTTCCAGCTTAATTTTACAAGTAATGTTTCGTTGGTGTCTTTAGGGTCGCCTCCAAGAGAGTCTGTTAAGCCGTATTCGTTATTTAGAATATTAAGGAAACGGTTATAGCTTTCTTCACTCACATCGTATTCGTTGGTTGCGCCTGAACCTTCAAAACCATAATCTAAATCTAGTTCGCTTGACCATTTATTGTAGTTAACAAAGTAAAATAAGGTATCGTCTATAAGTGGGCCGCCAACATTAAAACCGTAGCGTTTTTCAGTTTGGTTAGGTTCTACTTGTTCAACAATGTATGTGCGGTGACCATCGTCATCTAAAACAGGGCGGTTATCAGCAGACACTTGAGATATGCTGTCTACATCGCCAGCAATATCTGGTGTTGATGTTTCGTAAAAACCAGAAAACTTAAGTTCGTTAGTACCTGACTTAGTTACCGCGTTAATAGTACCACCACCAAAGTTGCCTTTAGAGGCTGAAAATGGAGAAACATCAACAGAGATCTGCTCAATCGCATCAAGGGCTACAGGGGGCTGCGAAGTAGGGTAGCCGCCGTAACTTAAACCAAAGTCGTCATTTTGGCCAATACCATCTACAGTTAAACCATTTGTACGTGGGTTGCTACCGGCAAAGGTTAGCTCGCCGCTACCATTAATACTAGCAAGTGGGTTTAAACGTGCGATGTCTTTAATGTCACGATTAAAGCTAGGCATGTTGTTGATGGTATCTTCACCAAACGTGCTGCTAGAACCACCCGATTGTTGGACAATTTTATAACCAGACACTTCAATTTTTTCAATATTGAGTGGTGCTAATTGCGACGTTAATCGGTAAGTTTCGCCAAGGTTTAAAAAGATGTTTTCAACGGTGGTATCGTTAAACGTATCAGAGTCGATGATCACTGTATATGGTCCACCAACACGTAAACCATTGGCTATAAAAGTACCACTTTCATTGGTGGTTAGCTCACTGATTGTGCCGGTAGGCTGATGAACGACCTTAATTTTAACGTTTGCAGCGCTCGCACCTGAAGGTGTGGTTATTTTACCACGCATTGCAGACGAGGTGTCAGCAGCCATAGCGCTTGTTGAAACTCCTAGAGCAAGAATTACTGCTCCAGTTAATTTCGAAAGGCGAAGCTTAGTCATAATGTTGATTTCCCATTTAGATGATTTAAGTTAGAAACTGAATTTATTTTTTGATTTGCTGTGTTAAAGCCATTTTTGATTTCTTGTTAGTAGGATCAAATAATGTATTTAACAATCCAGCTAAGCGAATACCAGCTTGTTGCAAGCGGGTTTTCACAATAGGGGTGTTAGTGAAAATATAGTCGTAGCTAATATTCTCATCTGTTGATTTGTATATTTGTAAAGCAAGGTTATGTGACTCTTCAAGCCAACTTGTTGGCGTACTGTGTAAATACTCGCTAATTAGTTCGCTGTTGTTTGTATTTATAAATTGAGCATATTCAGTAAAAGATAAATTTTCATTTTCTACTAGCTTAGTATCCCACAAGCTATGAAGATTGGTTTGTTGGTTGAAGAAAGAAACCTTAATGCGATTACCGCCTCTATCTTCAGCCCTACCTGCATGAAATGGTTGATGGCTGTCGCCGACTAAGTGCACTAAAAAACGTAAACTAAACTGCTTGGCTGCAAGGCTTGCTTTGTCATCCTTCAATACTTTAATTGAATAGTGAATGCCTTCTAATATGTTTGTTACTGATTCTTTATGTTCAGTGTGTTCGTGGTTAAAGCTAAATTTTGCATCGTCATCTGCGTTAATATAGTGCCAGCGTGATGATTTTTTTTGCCAAAAATCACCTGGTGCAGAGCGCATTTCATCTGGCCATGTTGAAACCTGTGCTAAAGATTCACCATTAAGATAAGGAATAAGTGCAGCTTTAGTGTTTTCGCTTATGTGCGACTCTGCAATTTTCCCAACGACGCGGTGGCCATTTTGCCCCCAAGCATTACAGTCTGTGCTTGCAAATATTGCACTAATTAATAGTGTTAATGAAAGCGAATATTTTACATTTATCTGCATCGAGGCATCCTAGTAAGTGTGATATCTAATTTGTAAAAGCTTATAAGGTCAATTGTCCTCATTTTTCATCATGATAGAAAGGACTCAATAAAATTCATACTTTCCTATTTAATACTCTTTAAAATCAATATCTTGAGTTTTATGGGTAAAATTACCTATTGTAATAAGTAAATAAAATTGTTCAAATGAGTTATTACTCTATTTTAAATCGGTGTTTTTTGAATATTAAAAAGTTAATGTTGCATAAAACGGCAATTGTTACATTTATGTTTATAGCACTGTTGTTTAGTTGGTTTGCAGGTCACTTAGTTGTGGGTGAAAAAGAAATAGTCTTTCCTGTGATGATAAAAACATCAACGACATGTCAAACAACGACAACAGCTAATCAAAATCAGCTTATAGTATTTACCCCCTCAAAGTATGTTGCTCAATTGCTCACTCAAAACCTGTGTGACGATAAAGTCGTGGCAAAGCAATATGGGTCTGTGATTGGTTATTGGGGCTACAGAACAGTGGATAGCTTAGAGTTTGTAGGAAAAGGTATTGCGGATTTAATTTTAGCTAAAAATAATATTATGGAAGCGTTTAGAGCTGAGACTACTTACAATTATCAACCCGTGGTGGGCTTTTCAGATTACACCGCGTTCTTTATATCTTCAAAAGAAAAGCCACTGATCACTAAACAGTATTTTTTAGACAAAAGAATAGGCCTGCTAGATTATCCAACTAGCCGCTCTGGGCATATTTTACCAAAACAAACATTTAAGCAATTAGGGCTTAATATTGCTCAGCTAAAAATAACCTATGCCAGCTCACATAATGAATTGAGGGAATTATTGGCGAACGGGCAAGTTGATCTTATTGCCTCCTTTTGGAGAGAAAATGATAGTAAGCGCTTCTCAAAAAATTATATTACCCCTATAAGCAGTAATGTTGCAGGTACCCGTTGGTACTTAAAAATGCAGCATAACAATACCGATTTACTATGTGCTGTGCAGTCTCACTTACTAAGTATGTCTAAAGAACAATCGTTTCGATACTATCAAGATGTTGAGCCATATTGGCAATGTAATAATTACCCCGTTACCTTTATAGGGGAGTCGTAATGAGAAAGCTTGTATCGTCATTAGGTGTTTTTATATTATTCATCGTTTTTTCTGTCGTGTTTTATATTTCAACAACACATAAACAGCAACAGGTAAACAAGTTACAAATAACCCAAATAGAAAAACAAATCGCTTTAGACTTACCTTTGCTCGATTTATCAAATGAGCTGCTTAAGCACTCGGGTAATAAAGCGGCTTTACAGCATTATATTCAAACAGTAAATGCTCAGATTCAAGGTACGGGTATACAGGTGATTTCGATAGTGCCAAAGCACGAGTTTAACTTATCCTTGAAAGCCGATGAGTTTATTCGAAAACTAAATAGTAATAATAGCGTGGTGTTTATTGTTTTATCTTTAAAGCAAGCATATTTTTCGGCTGATGTAGTGACTATTTATATACTACTTTTTGGTATTAGTGTATTACTTATGTTCATGATGAAGCAGAGTATTACTTATCAAAAAAATAAAAAACTAGGTACTGAGCAAGACTCAATTGCCCCAGAATCAAAGTCATTAACACTCGTGATTGATTTAAAAAGTAAAACATTATCCAATAGTTATTATCCTGAGCAACAAGTAGCCTTAGCAAATAAGCCACTATGTTTTTATTTAGCACTTGTTGAATTTTGTACTAATAATCCAGAGGTTAAACTTAACCATAATAAAAATGTGCCCGAGGAGTTGCTAGAACTTGCAAATAAGTACTTTTATCGGTTAGTTGAACTCGGGCATACTATTAGAAAACGGCCAAACTTTAATAACAGTTTAGAAAAAACCTTAAGCGAAATACGTGCGGCGCTAGATGATGTATTAAATGATTGCCCAGAGCAGAAGGAGTTGTATTATCCGCCAAAGGCATTTGGAGAGGGCTCTCGTTCACGGATGCACAGCTATGGCTTAGTAAATGTTAGCCAAGGCAATATAGAAATAATAGGAAAGTAATTTAGTTTTATCGTTTAGGGTGAGTGATTTGTGGGCTGAAATGTTTGATTAACTAGCTTTGCTCTCACATAAAGTTTAATGAAGAGTGTCATTAGCATTTTAATGACACTCTTCGCTGTTCACATTAGATTATTTAGGTGCAAATTCACGAGCATCAACGGGGCTATGTTCAGCAAAAAATCGCTTTAAAGCTTGCGAGTCAGTTTCATCAGTGCTTACAAAACCTGCCATTTGTGTAATTTTTGGATAACTATCGCCACCTGAAGCGTTATATTCATTAATACTCATGCGGTATGTTTTGCTTATATCAAGCGGTTTTCCAGCAATGAACACGTTAGTTACCTGCTCACCTTTCAATTCAAATGCTAAGTTATGATATTGCATGTAAGCCCCAGAGTCGGGTGGAAAACGTGTCACAACGTTTAAATAGGTTAAAATATCACTGCCTTTGAAGTCGATATAGGCGACACGATTTTTGAAAGGTTGTACTTTAAGTATATCTTTATAGCTCACGTCACCTGCATTAATGCTATCGCGAACACCGCCACCACTAATAATACCAAAATCCGCACCCACGGTGTTTATTTGTGCTTGGATGATGACGCGCGCAAGGTTTGTTTGTTCAAAGCGTACTTTGTTGCGATCTCCCTCAAGTCTGTCATTGACGAAGCCAATTTTACCTTCAATTTGCTTTGCTCCTTTTTGTTGGTACGCCGCTAAAAAGGTTTGCAGTTCTGGATCTGGTTTAATGTAATTTGCTGAAAGTACGGATTTTACGCTCCCGTCTTTTTGCTTTTTATCTACGTATAAATTAACGGGTAATAATTGATAACTGAGCAGTGATAATTGGCCACTTTCCAATTTAAACTCCGCTTTTCCCACATACTTGCCCCATTCATGGGCTTGCATTATCCATGTTCCATTTTGCTGATCTGGTTTACAGGCTAAACCCGGTTTAAAGTGCTCATCAGTAACATTTTCAGCAGCCATACACACTGGCTCTTGGGAATGGCCACCAATAATCATATCAAGGGCGTTTTTATCTAAAGAACGAGCAAGTGTGACATCACCAGGGGCATTGATCCCATAATTAGCATCTACATAATGGCCCATATGCGTTACCGCAATGGTAATGTCAGGGTTATATTTTGTTTTTAATGTTTGTGTAAGTGAGGCGGTTATTTCAACCGGATCTTTAAAATCTAAGTGACCAATGTATTGCGGGTTACCAATTTTAGCAGTGTCTGTGGTTGTTAAACCAATAACGGCAATGGTTAAGCCGCCTTTATTAAATATTTTATAGCGCTCAAAAATAGTTTCGTTAGTTTGTTTATCGAAAATATTGGCAGATAAAAGAGGGAAGTTAGCCCATTGCTGTTGTTGTTTTAATACACTTAATGGATTATCAAACTCGTGGTTACCTAATGCCATTGCGTCATAGCCAATTTTCGACATGCCTTTAAAATCGGGCTCAGCAAATTGCAGGTCTGATTCAGGGATGCCGGTATTAATATCGCCACCTGATAATAATAACACCTGATGTCCTTGTGCCTTTGCATCTGCTCTTAGCTGGTCAATTAAGGTTTTACGCGCAGCCATACCATATTCGCCTTTTTCGTTATGCCAAAAGCGACCATGGTTATCATTGGTATGAAGAACTGTTAAATATTGTGCTGCAGGTTTATTGACAGAGTCGCTGGCACAGCCAGATAAACCAAGGAAAAAAACAAGAAATATAAGTGTACGCATAAAATACCTATTGATGAATAAAAGCTCAATCTAGTAGGTGGCTAGTTTAAACTAGTTCGAGGTTAAAAAAACGCACTTCTTTATGTTTTTTCAGCCAGCGAGGCTTCACGCTGTTGTTCTACAACTCTGTTTCTTCGTGCTAGTTCATCTCGTGCATATTGAGATTTTTGATGATTAACATCAATCATCCACTTCAAAAAGCTAACGGGCAATTGGGTGTAAGGTTCACCTTGGTGTAGTCCAAAGTCACAAATAGTCGTGTTGTTAGTCATTATATTTACTCCTATCACTTTGTGAGTTGATAATAACAAAAAAAAAGTGATTGATAAGGGGCTTTTTAAGTACCTTGCTAGGTTTAAAATTTATTAGAAAGAGTAACCGTGATGCACACTAGGGCACTCAGGCAATTAACTACCCATAACATGTTTAAAATTAAAATGTAAACAGTTGTAATTATGGTGTAATCGATTTGCTATGAATTGTAGCGTTAAGTACTTATGTATCGATTTATAAAATGAATAACACTACTCTATGACGCCTAATGACAATAAAAAGTAGGAAAAATAATGAAGAAGCTTATCTTAGCGTCAATTTTAACTGCAGCAAGTTTTTCAAGCGTAGCAACCATAGTCGAAATGCAGACGAGCCAAGGAACGATAGAAATTAACTTGTTTGATCAACAAACACCTAAAACAGTAGAAAACTTCCTAAGTTATGTTGATGATGCCGCCTACAATCAAACGGTTATACATCGCTCTGTTGATAAGTTTGTTATTCAAGGAGGGGGATTTACTTTTTCTGATGAAATGGATCCAATTACAACCAAGCCTGCGGTAATAAACGAACCTGTTTATTCAAACGTTAAAGGGACAATTGCTATGGCAAAGCAGGGCGGTAATGAAAACAGCGCTACTAGCCAATGGTTTTTTAACATGAGTGATAATAGCCAAAACTTAGATTTGCAAAATGGTGGATTTACAGTATTTGGACAAGTCACTGCGCAAAGTCAAGAAACCTTAAATAAAATTGCTGCCTTAGTTCATTGTTCTCAGGTGCCATTAGTTGGTGTTACTAAAGAGCAATGTTCAGATGAAAACTTAATCATTAGTAATGAAAACTTGGTATCAATTCAAAGTGTGGTTGTGCTTGATGATGATCCTAATTCAGCACAAAACTTAACACCAAAAGAGAATACATTAATTGATAACGTTGAAGTTACACCACCAAAAACGTCAGACTCTAGTGGCAGTATGGCATGGTTATTAGGTGCACTATTGCTAGTAGCACCTCGCTTAAAACGTGCTAAGTAAACTTTAAAAAAATAACGGCGAATTACTAAATTCGCCGTTATTTTTTAGTTTAAAAGTACACCCAGCAATAGCAAAAACCACATTACAAATACAGATAAGCAGCCTAGTAAAAATACTCTAAAACGGGCTCTTAAATGATTACTACCAAGGTGAATGAGGCTATGAATAATGCGTGTGGCTACAAATATACACGCCAATACTGCGATAGGGACACTTGCCATATTAAGCTGTAAAGCAAGTAAACATCCCGCATAAAAAAGCACAGGTATTTCAAATTGATTGCTAAAATTACGATCCGCTACTCTCACATGATCGCCTGCATTATCGAGGCGCATAGCAGCAAAGTCGCTTAACTGTATTTGTTTATTTTTAGCCGCTGCAAAACGACGTTTTCCCATAACCACCATAACAACTAATGAAAGTGTTACCTGCACAAACATGGCCATTATTATTATCTTTTCCATAACTTACCTTATTATTTTCTTTGAGTATTCGATTGTTATTCACAATGTGTTACATAATTAAGTGCTAATTAGTAGCATAGTATTAATTGATAGTGGTAGTTTATAGCTGATTTAGTCTTTTTAAAACGCTAATACCTTATTCTACGATAACGGATAAAACTAAAATGAAACACATCATCGGCTTAAGTGCAATTGCACTAGCAATATTAAGCGGTTGTTCAAATACCGCCACTCTTTCTCAATCACCACAAACCTCACTTTTATCACCAACGCTCGTTGTAAGCCCTAACGATAATCGTGAATATAAAACACTAAAGCTTGCTAACGATATTGAAGTGATTTTAGTCTCTGATCCAAGCGCAGAAAAATCAGCGGCTTCACTTAGTGTAGGTGTAGGTCTGTTACACGACCCAATGAGCCAACAAGGCATGGCGCATTATCTAGAACACATGCTGTTTTTAGGTACTGAGCGATACCCAGACACTAAAGGGTACTCCGATTTTATGACTAAAAACGGCGGCGCGCATAATGCTTACACTTGGCTCGATATTACTAACTACATGTTTAAAATTAATAACGATGCGTTTGATGAAGGCTTAGACCGCTTTTCAGACTTTTTTAAAGCCCCTAAGCTTTACCCAGAATACACAGAAAAAGAAAAAAATGCAGTAAATGCTGAATGGTCAATGCGTCGTGAAATGGACTTTTTCGGCCAATTTAAACTTGCACGTAAAATGATGGGTGAACATCCGGCTAACCGATTCTTAATTGGTAACCTTGAAACCCTAGGCGATAAAGCTGATAGTTCATTACACAAAGAAACGGTTGATTTTTATAATAAATATTACTCATCAAATATTATGAAAGTGGCGCTGATTTCGAACTTACCAATTTCAGAAATGCAGAAAAAAGCACAAAAATACTTTGCTGACATTGAAAATAAAAATATTGAAAAGCCAAGTGTTACAGCTAGCTTAGATTTTGATAATGCCGGTGGTAAACGTGTTTTTTACTCACCAAATGAAGACGTAAAACAATTACAACTCGATTTCACAATTACTAATAACCAAAATGAATTTGCAGTAAAACCTAATCGCTTTGTTGCCTATTTACTTAGTAATGAAATGCCAGGTAGTCCAGCGCAAATATTACGTGATAAAGGTTGGGTATCTCAGTTATCAGCCTCTGCCTCTCCAAATCAATATGGCAACTACGGTTCTTTGAACGTGAATATAGAGCTGACTGATGAGGGTATGAAAAACCGCGAATCAATTGTCGCGACAATCATGCAATACATTGACTTGATTAAGCGTGAGGGCGTTAATAGTAAGTACTTTAATGAAATTCGCACCTCTTTAAATAATCAGTTTAAATTTTTAGAAAAGGGTGATGAGTTTAACTATGTCAGTGCGTTGACTCAAAGCATGCAAGATTACCCGTTAAATCATGCGATAAACGCACCGTACTACTATGCTCAATTTGATGCTGATGCGGTGAACAATGTACTTAAGCAACTTAATGCCGATACACTTCGAATCTGGTATATTTCTCAACAGGAAGATACAGATTCTGAGCTGCATTTTTACGATGGCAAATATAAAATTAACGATATTAGCGATGCAGAAATTGCCAGCTGGGAAAAACCAAGTGATTTTAATTTAGCATTGCCAAGTGTTAACAATTTACTACCAGAGAGTTTTGCTATTAAAACGCAAGCTTTTAAAGAGCAGAAGCATCCTGAGCTTAGCTATGATAAAAACGGCGTAAAAATTTGGCGCCAAGCAAGTCAGCAGTTTGCAGAGCAGCCTAAAGGTTTAGTTGAGGTGTATATCAACACGCAAACAGGTTTGCATGATATTAACTCAACCGTACTTTATTCTGTTTGGGCTGATCTGTATAACACTCAATTAAGTCAGTTACGAACTGAAGCTGCCATTGCTGGCATGAACGTTAATTTAAGCTCAAGTAATGGGTTGGTGCTATCGTTAAGTGGTTTTACCGATAAACAAGATATTTTACTTAAAGAAGCGTTAGCTGGGTTTGATGCTGAAATTTCAGCACAAGCGTTTAATCAAGCGATTGACCGTTATCAGCGAGATTTACTGAATCAACAAAAACAGTTCCCGTATGCACAGGCATTTGGTGAGTATTCAAAGCTGACTCGTACTGGCAGTTTCGATACAGAAGCGCTAATTAAGGCTGCAAAAACACTAACGCTAGCTGATTTACACGCTTTAAAGCAAAGCACCTTAGCGAATAATAACTTACGTGTATTTAGCTACGGTAACTACAACCAAAAAGACATTGATGCTATTGCTGCTGAGTTAGCGGCTATCTTACCAAGCAAACATACTCAAACGGAGTTTGCACGCAGTAAAGCGTGGTTACCGCAACCGGGTGAAGCGCGTGTATTACACAAAGATATTGATGTCGCCGATGTAGCTGTGGTCGATATGACCATTCACCCAACTCCTGGTTACAAACAAAAAGCACAGGCAGCTGTATTGCAAGGTCACTTTAGAACAATCGCGTTTGATAAAATGCGTACTGAAGAGCAACTTGCTTATGCAGTAGGCGCATTAGCGCGTCCGATTGAAGATTACTCAGGTATTGGTTTATTTATCCAAACACCAGTGAAAGGGCCGAAAGACATTCAAGTGCGCTTTGACAAGTTTAAAAAAGAGTACGCTTCTGAGCTTAATGCCATGAGTGAGGAAACATTTGCACAGCTTAAAAATGCAACTTTGGTTTCGTTAAAAGAACAGCCAAAGAATTTAAGCGACGAAATGAGTCCATTGATTAACGATTGGTATCGTGAAAACTTTGATTTTGATTCAAGACAAAAATTAATTGCAGAGGTGGAAAAAGTCACGCTTGCTGATATTAAAGATTACTACCAGCAAACAATGTTAAACCCAAAAGCAGCACGTTTAAATGTGCAGCTACGCGGCACTAAGTTTAGTGATAGCGAGTTTGCTGATTTGCCAAATCAAACTAAAGTGACGAGTTTAGATGCTTACTACAGCGATATAAAATTGCAAAAGTAAGTTTGAAATTACTCTAAAACCAAAAAACCCAGTCATTGTTGACTGGGTTTTTTTAATGTCGTTAAATTATAGTATTGAACACCAAGGAGTTATTTTGAATATTGCTTTTAAAACTGAACGTTTACTTATACGCTTCGCACAAATAGCAGATGCGGCGGAGTTAGTTAAGTTAGTTAATCAGGCCAACTTTATTAAATACATTGGTGATAAAGGTATTTACACTTTAGACGACGCTAAAAAATACATCAAAGACAGTTTTATATCTGCCCACAAAGAACACGGTTTTGGGCCTTATATAATCACACTTCATGATGAAACGGTTATTGGTATTGTTGGTTTTTATCAGCGAGCGACTATGCAACATCCCGATTTAGGGTTTGCGTTAAAAGACGGCTTTGAAAAAAAGGGATATATTTTTGAAGCAGCTACAATACTTTTAAATAACAGACATAAATTAGGTATAAAAGATGTATGCGCAATTACTTCAACGGCTAATTTAGGATCTCAAAATGTACTATATAAACTAGGTTTTACTGAGGTGGGCAAGGCATTCATCAATGCTGATAAAACCACCATCAAAGTGTTTATTTATGATTGAGTCTTGTTTTTTCAATTTCTTTTGCCGCAAGAATGTTGATTTGTTGCCACATTTTTTCAAGAGTCGCCACCAATGAATCATAGCCATCATCATCGATTGGCATAACAGATGAAAAATTATGGATGCTTAGTAAACGTCTACCTGATTCTGGGTGAGTGTAGTATAAACGCCATAGCCCTGAAATATCTGCATTACCTTGCAGATCACCGTTAAAGTGGTGTAGTTCGTATTCTAATTCGTAAAATGTTTGTTGCTGTTGGTCGGTAATGACCGGTAACCCTTTAATAACCATCCAGTTGGTCATGGTATTAAATAATGTTTGCTGCGCGCTGGCACTCAGCATAACATCTGGTGATTCCCCCCATAGATGATAATTAGCAGCATGAATTTGATTACTATCTACTTTCATCGCAATACCCCGATTATTCAATGCCCCTCTTAAGGTAACTGTTTGCACTCTGAGTTGTGCCTGTGTATCTTGCACATTACGAGAAGAGTCATTAATGGGTTGCTCAAACTGGTAATATTGAGTTGCAGTTTGAATAGCCGAACTACAACCACTGATAAAGAGCACACTTGTTAAAAGTAAAAATAGTGCTTTCATTATTGTTTCCTCGGTTGCGGGTCACTAGGCAGTGACTTATCAAAAATGAGCATGTTAGGCTGTTCGTTTAAACCACGAGTAAGTGGTTGGAATTCTTCAGATAAACGTTTAATTTGTAGCAGTGTTTGTTCAAGCTGGTGATGCATTTGAGATCCTGCTTGGTAGCTTGCCATTGTTTTATCAAATTGACGCATGGTTATTTCAAACTGTTCCATGCTTTTGGTTATTTTTTCGAGATTACGATTAAAGTCACCGGGTAAATTTTGGGTATCAGGTTTACTTAATAATATGCGCATCTCGCTGGCCAATGCCTGATACTCGCTAAAGGTTGTTTGCATTTTTGCCAAGCTGTCTTCAATTTTTAAATTATTTACTTTATTCAGCACATCAGACACTTGGTCAGCAAGCACGGTTATCCCGCTCGATACACTAGGAAATACATCATATTGAGCAAGCTTTTTAAGCTCGCTTTTAGAGGTGTCGGTATAAAAGTCAAAATCAACATAAACTGCACCGGTTAACAAATTCCCTGGCTTTAATGATGCCCTCATACCATTTTTTATCCATTCGATTATGCTTGATTTCCAATACTCTTTAGCTAAGGCGTTGTTGTGGTATAAACGTCCATATTCGACTTTGATCAATACAGGGACAGCGGTGTTTTTAGCACGAAAGTGAGCGGGTTTGCCGTCTATTATTACGTTCGCGGGAGCTTCAACTACAGTACCTATGCGTGTACCGCGATATTCTACTGGCGCACCTACACGTAACCCCCGAATGGATTGTTCAAATTCGATAAGGTAATAATCAAAGTCATAAAAGCGCTCTTCTAGAGCTTGTTTGTAACTTTGACTTAAAGAAAAGCTATGACCGTCTTTTGCCAAATCGCCGGGAGCTTGCTGGTCAGGTAAACCGACAGAAATACCACCTTTTAATAACTTGCTCAGTGAACCGGTGTTAATATTTATGCCATCAGCAGAAAGATCTATTTCTATTCCTGAGTTAACCCAAAAAATAGAGTTTAAGGTGATCAAGTTCTCGTAGGGAGCTTTAATAAAAATACCGTATTGCATTGCTTGGTTTTTCCAATCAAAGGTGGCGGTTTCTATTTGGCCTATTTTATAGTTTTTAAAAAATATGCCAGTACTCACATCGAGTACTTCTGCATTGTAACTGAGCAACTTAAAGCGTCCACCTTGTACATCTTTGCCTATTAATGCAGGCTCTTCTTGAAGTTTAAACTGCTTCTTTAATTGTTTGCTCTCGCCTGGTGAAAACTCTAAATAAACCCCTGAAAGTAAAGTACTCATACCAGTAATGCCGGTTTCATCTATGCGAGGTTTTACAACCCAAATGCTGGCATCTTCGGTAAGTAAATTATCGTAATTTTTATCTATTTGTGCCCGAGCTATTACGCTGTCTTGGCTGTCGGAAAGGCGTATATGATCTATTTGACCTATTTTTACACTACGCACTTTAATTTCTGTTTTACCAGCAATAATGCCCTCGGCTTGCGGCATAGTGATGTAGATTGTTTGCCCTTTATTTAATTGATACTGATAAAGCATCCAAATACCAACAAATAAGGCAACCGCTGGAATAATCCAAATCGCAGAAATCCGTGTTTTTTGTGCTACGTTGGCTGTTTTAGTCATGCTTTATTCTCTGCGTTTTTATTTTTAGGTGAATCCCACAGTAAACGAGGGTCAAATGCGTGTGCTGCCATCATTTGGCATAATACCATAACAGTAAAAAAGACGATGCCTAAACCAGGTATAACCGACATTAAGTTTCCTAACTGCACAAGGGCGACTAATATAGCCACAACAAATACATCAATCATAGACCACTTTCCTATAAATTCAGTTAGTTGATACACTTTTGTGTAACCTTTTGTATAAAGGTTGGCGGGCTTTGTAACCATAATGCACAAAAAACTTAAAATAAGCGCCTTGGCTAATGGCACCACTACACTTGCAAAAAATATAATCAGCGCAATAGGGTATGAGCCACTATTCCATAAGGTAATTACACCGGAAATAAGGGTTGCAGGAGTTTCATCCCCTAGGCTAATAGTGTACATAATGGGCAGTAAATTTGCTGGGATATAACAAATAAGTGAAGTAACTAACCATGCCGCTGCCTTTTGTACGCTGTAGGGGTTTCTTAAATATGTTTTACTATGACAACGAGGGCAGGTGGATTCGATACTTAGTTGGTGGCAAACATGACAGGCTTTTATATTGTCATCTATCGCACGCTCTATGCCAGCACTACCTTCAAGTCGAGTTGCAGGGCTTACCTGAGACCATAACCGGGCACGATTTAACCGTGTTAACGCACTAACATATAAAACTACAAATCCCACATAGGCAAAAAAGCTAGTGCCAAAACTAACATCAGCTAATGACATTATTTTAACCATACTAACCAAAACACCAATCAAAAATATTTCTGACATGATCCAAGGTTCAAGTGCCAGGGTAAATTTTAATAGTCTTCTTGCAATTGCTTGCGGAAGTGTTTTAAGTGCTCCTAAGTGCAATGGGATTAAAATAAGGAGTAAGCTCATAGGTAAAATAATAATGCTGATATCAATAAATAGGCCAAGTAGGTCACTATCATAATTAAATAAAATACGAGCAGCGTCAGGTAGGGTAATCGTTTGGGTAATACCGTTGCTACTAAAAGAAATAAATGGATAAAACATACTGCTGAGCAACATCAGCAGTGCGCTGAGGCTCAGGGCGACTATTTCGATGTCATTATTAACATTAATACCGCGAATCTTATGGTTGCAGCGCGGGCACAGTGCGACTTGCTTTGCATCAATGTCGGGAATATCAATGATAAGATCACAGCTTGGGCAGGCAGTTTGCAAAATGTTAGCTTATAGTTAATTCAATAATTTAAATATTGCTATAATTAATAGCTAAATACAAACACTGCGGCTAAATTACTAACAATATAATAAGAAAAGTAACCCCAACAACTGAAAATAAAAACGGATTAGGTGATAGTGTGAAAGTGGTATTTTTATTAGCCTTAGTGTGTTTATGTGGCGATAGCTTGGCCTTTGTTAAAGGTATTAATCAGCAGCGAGTTACTATTGCTGCTAACCCTACAGTTGCACCTTATGTAATAAGTGAAAATGATTCAGGTATTCAGCTCGAGATTGTAAAAGCAGCACTTAGTAACCAAAATATAAATAAGGTTGATGTGCAATATATGTCAAATCAGCGTGCCGATGCCTTATTGAACCGAGGGCATGTCGATATTGCATTAAATTATTCGGGTATTTTAATTACTGGCATATATCGAAGCCAATCTGTTGTCAGTTATGAGAATGTAGTGGTGAGTCTTAAAAAGAGTAACTTCACTATTAATACGATTTACGATCTGGCCACTAAAAGCGTTTTAGCATTTCAAAACGCACCCGCTTATTTACCAAAAGAGTTTGGCCACAACTTAGAGAACTTGAGAGGGTACGAAGAAGTACTTAATCAACAAGCGCAGATTCACCATTTAATGGCAGGCTGGGTTGATACGATTATTCTCGATAGACGCATATTCCTTTACTACTTAAAGGAATATCAAAAAACCAATGCCACAAAAGATTTTGTTATCCATGCTATTTTTCCATCTGCGGCAAGGCCTGCGTATTTTAACGATGATTTGCTGAGGCAGCAGTTTGACAAAGGCTTAGCCAACATAATTCAAAGCGGTGAATATCGCACCATAATGCTTAATTTAGATAAACAATATACCCAGCGCGACTTCACTCGTTTTTAGTTGTTAATCAAATAACGCCACGGTTTGGCGAGTTAAGGCTATAAGCTCTCCTGATTGCGACCAAATACAGCCATCTTCAAGACCATACCCATCTTTTGAATGATGAGTGATTGCTTCAAACCCCAGCCATTCACCTGGCGCTAAGTTAGGCGCTTGTACAAACTCTAAATACCACGACATGCTACTTGCCGGTGCTGGTTGTTTAAACATTTGCAGCAATGTTGGCGGCCATGCGTCAGTAAGGGCAATAACATGGGCTTCAGTAATTTCTTCTGGCGTATGTTTAAAACGCATCCAACCACCTAAATGAGAAGTCTCAGCACTGCTAAACGGCATGGCTCCTTGTTGAGGACACAAATCAACATGTTGAAAAAACTCTGGCATTTGCCCAGGCACAAACCCTAAGCAGTGACGTTCGTTCACAGGGTGTAAGCTTAGCGACTTTGATACCGGTACATTAATTGATGAATTACGATTTTTAGCAAAACAGGCCTGCACAATTACGCATACTGAATCATCCTGAATTGCTTTGGCGAGCACTTGGGTGCTGCTTTTCCCTTCACGTAATATTTCTACCGACAAAGAAAATGGCTTTTCAGCCAACAAAGGGCCTACAAAGTTTGTGCTTAAAGAAAGCAGTCGTCTTGTTGAATCAACTTTATTGCGCATTGCTTGATAAAGAAGCGCCGCAGAGAGTCCGCCAAAAGCCGTTCTACCTTGGCACCAATTAGCAGGGAACTGCATAGTATTGGTTTCTGGGCCTGTTTTCTGACTTACTTGAGAGGCGAGTTGTAATAATTGTTCAAAGTGCACAAATAATGTCCTTTTGATGTTATTTACTAAATTTATATCACACACAAACTCATCAGACCAGATAATAAAGGTCCTCTTAAATAACAAAAAATGAGCAATCCTTACTCTTTTTAGGGTTATTTAGTAAATAAATTAAAAAAAATGAATTTTTTTTCATTTTTACAGTTGAATTAAGTTTGTAGCATCCCTATTAACTAGTCATCGAACGTATTAACGAATTTAGAAGTTGGAGAAGATTCATGGGTAGAATTATTGGAATCGATTTAGGTACTACTAACTCTTGTGTTGCAGTACTTGATGGTGACAAAGCACGTGTTATTGAAAATGCGGAAGGCGATCGCACAACCCCGTCTATTATTGCTTACACGCAAGACGGTGAAACGTTAGTAGGTCAACCTGCAAAACGTCAAGCGGTAACTAACCCAACAAACACATTGTTTGCAATTAAGCGTTTAATTGGTCGTCGTTTTGAAGACGAAGAAGTACAACGTGATATCGGCATCATGCCTTTCAAAATTATCAAAGCTGATAATGGCGACGCATGGGTTGAAGCGGGCGGCGAAAAACGCGCTGCACCACAAATCTCTGCTGAAGTACTGAAAAAAATGAAGAAAACAGCTGAAGACTTCTTAGGTGAAGAAGTAACTGAAGCGGTAATCACAGTACCAGCATACTTTAACGATTCACAACGCCAAGCAACCAAAGATGCTGGCCGTATCGCGGGTCTTGAAGTAAAACGTATTATTAATGAGCCAACGGCTGCAGCGCTTGCATACGGTATGGATAAAAACCGTGGCGAAAACGTAGTAGCGGTATATGACTTAGGTGGTGGTACTTTCGATTTATCAATCATTGAAATTGATGAAGTTGAAGGCGAGCACACATTTGAAGTTCTAGCGACTAACGGTGACACTCACTTAGGTGGTGAAGATTTCGATAACCGTGTTATCAACTACCTAGTAGCTGAATTTAAGAAAGATCAAGGTATTGATTTACAAACTGACCCACTTGCTATGCAACGTGTTAAAGAAGCAGCAGAGAAAGCAAAAATTGAGCTTTCATCAGCACAATCTACAGAAGTAAACCTTCCGTATGTAACCGCTGATGCGTCAGGCCCTAAGCACATGAACGTTAAACTAACACGTGCTAAGCTTGAGTCACTAGTTGAAGACTTAGTAACTAAGTCAATTGAACCGCTTAAACGCGCACTTGCTGATGCTGACCTATCTGTGAACGATATCAACGATATCATTCTTGTAGGTGGTCAAACTCGTATGCCACTTGTTCAAAAAACAGTAGCGGAATTCTTCGGTAAAGAGCCACGTAAAGACGTTAACCCTGATGAAGCAGTTGCAGTAGGTGCAGCGATTCAAGGTGGTGTACTTGCTGGCGACGTGAAAGACGTACTATTACTAGACGTATCACCATTATCTCTAGGTATTGAGACGATGGGTTCAGTAATGACGGCACTGATTGAGAAAAACACCACGATTCCTACTAAGAAATCGCAAACATTCTCAACAGCAGAAGATAACCAGTCTGCGGTAACCATTCATGTGCTACAAGGTGAGCGTAAACGTTCAAGCGACAATAAATCTCTAGGTCAATTTAACCTAGAAGGTATTCGCCCAGCACAACGTGGTACACCACAAATCGAAGTAACATTCGATGTGGATGCTGACGGTATCTTACATGTATCTGCTAAAGATAAAGACACAGGTAAAGAGCAAAAAATCACTATTCAAGCATCTTCAGGTCTAAGTGACGAAGAAGTTGAAAAAATGGTTCGTGATGCAGAAGCACATGCTGAAGACGATAAAAAGTTTGAAGAGTTAGTAGCTGCACGTAACCAAGCTGACGCACTTGTTCACGGTACACGTAAACAAATTGAAGAAGCGGGTGATGAATTACCAAGCGAAGACAAAGAAGCGATTGAAGCGGCTGTTGTTGACCTTGAAGGCGCTATTAAGAGCGACGACAAAGCAGAAATTGAAGCTAAAACACAAGCACTTGCTGAAAAGTCTCAAAAACTAATGGAAATTGCCCAAGCTAAAGCACAACAAGCGGGTGGTGATGCCGGTGCAGAGCAACAACAGTCTGCTAAGCAAGACGACGATGTTGTTGATGCAGAGTTCGAAGAAGTTAAAGACGACAAGTAATTGTTACTAACGCTTCTCGCTAACCGAAAACACTATGACTACATTGTGTGTTTAAGTTAGGATGAACACCTGAGGCGCGTAGGCTAAAGCTTAACGCGCCTTTTGCATGTAAGAGATGCAAGTAAAGTGCTTTAAAAATTCAATGATAAATCGATATGATTTATCGGTTTGTCCAGCAGCTAGCGCTGCACATAGAAAAGAGTAGTGTGATAGATATGTCAAAACGCGATTATTACGAAGTCCTCGGCGTAAGCAAAGATGCGAGTGAGCGAGACATAAAAAAAGCGTATAAACGCTTAGCGATGAAATATCATCCAGATCGTACCGCCGGTGATAAAGACCTTGAAACCAAGTTTAAGGAAGTAAAGGACGCTTATGAAGTGTTAACTGACTCGCAAAAACGTCAAATGTATGACCAATACGGCCATGCTGCCTTCGAACAAGGTGGTGGCGGTGGTCACGGTGGCTTTGGTGGCGGTCAAGGTGATTTTGGTGATATTTTTGGTGATGTATTCGGTGATATTTTTGGAGGCGGCGGTGGCCGACGCCAATCTCGCCAGCAGCGTGGTTCAGATTTACGTTACAACATGGATTTAAGCTTAGAAGAAGCGGTTCGTGGTAAAGACGTTGAAATTAAAGTACCGACTTGGGTTAGTTGTGACCCGTGTGATGGCAGCGGTGCCAAAGCGGGTTCTAAGCCAAAAACATGTACAACATGTCACGGTGCTGGCCAAGTACAAATGCGCCAAGGCTTTTTTGCCGTACAACAAACATGTCCAACATGTCATGGACAAGGTCAAATTATTTCAGATCCTTGTAACAAATGTCATGGCCAAGGCCGTGTAGAGAAAACCAAAACACTATCGGTAAAAATTCCAGCAGGTGTTGATACAGGTGACCGTATTCGTTTATCTGGCGAAGGTGAAGCTGGTATGCACGGCGCACCAGCAGGTGATTTGTATGTTCAAGTGTCAGTTCGTGAACATAAGATATTTGTTCGTGAAGCGAACAACTTATACTGTGAAGTGCCTATTAGCTTTACTACAGCAGGCCTTGGCGGTGAAATTGAAGTGCCAACATTAGATGGCCGTGCGAAACTTAAAATACCTTCAGAAACACAAACGGGCAAAATGTTCCGTATGCGTGGTAAAGGTGTTAAGTCTGTACGTAGTGGTGCTCAAGGTGACTTAATTTGTAAAGTGGTGATTGAGACACCTGTGAATCTTAACGAGCGTCAACGCGAGCTGCTTACTGAACTTGAAGAAAGCATGGGCAAAGATAGCTCAAAAAACCGTCCAAAAGAGCAAGGCTTTTTTGATGGTGTTAAAAAGTTTTTTGATGACCTAACTAAGTAATTATTAGGGTTAACAGAACTTAGGTAAAAACGGCGCTTTTTTAAGCGCCGTTTTTTTGTTTAATATGGTAAGTTATCAGAAATTTATTAAGGACAATATCAGATGACCCCTGCTATAGAACAGCTAAAAAAATCCCGAATTAAATTTGATATACTCAGCTATGAGCACGATGTAAACAATACTAATTACGGCCTTGAAGCAGTTGAAAAGCTAAATCTTAATAGCGCTCAAGTATTTAAAACGCTGGTGTTAGAAACCTCAGAACAACAACTAATTGTTGCTGTGACGCCAGTTGCTCAGCAGGTTAGTTTAAAGCAATTGGCTAAGCTCTGCGCAGTAAAAAAAGTAATGCTGGCAGAGCCGCAAAAAGTACAGGCAAGTACAGGATATATTTTGGGAGGCGTTAGTCCTCTTGGACAAAAAAAGCGCTTAAAGACCTACATACACTCAAGCGCATTAGACTTTGATACTATTTATGTGAGCGCAGGTAAGCGAGGACTTGAAATTACACTCAGCCCAGCATGCTTAGCTGAGCTTATTCAGGCTTCGTTTGGTAATTTCTAATGCTGACTTAATTATCAAACTTGTGTAGTGTAAATAAAACTGATTATTTGCTTCAACAGCTTTAGTTAACTAATGTAAATACTACCTATAGCAGTTTTTGTTAATTCATTTTAATGAAGATTTGTTTGCACCTACTTTGGTTAATCATTCGTATGAGAATATTAGTTGTTGATGACATGCCATTAATGCGTCATGTGCTTATTAATATGTTGAGGCAGTTAGATTATAAAGACATTGTTGAAGCAACCGATGGTCTGCAAGCGTTAACTATACTTAAAAATCAACTTATAGATTTGGTTATAACAGATCTACATATGCCAAAAATGGATGGCCTTACCCTACTTGATGCTATTAGAAAGGATACTGAGCATGCTCAGCTCCCCGTACTTATGGTGACTTGTGAAGACAGCTCTGAGACTGTAAAAAAGATAATTAATGCAAAGGTATCAGGGTTTATTATAAAGCCCTTTAGTATGAATGTGCTGTCAGCTCAATTAACACGTTTAGCTAATAAAGTTTAATCGCACAATATTTTTAATCTAACTACCTAATAAATATAACTCTGATTATTAATTCCTACTCCCATCAATTTCTTTTCTATCATGTGATAGCATATGCTATTAACTAATCAAAAAGTAATGATTGAGGAAGTATGGCTAAGCCCAATAAAAAAGGGCCTACAAAAACGGTCGATATATTTTGTTCTGCGTGTAAGGCACCGTTATTCAAATACCGTAAAGGGGGTAAAGGTGCTTTAGTAAAATGCTTTATAGAAAGAATAACCCAAGATCACACCCATACTGAATGCGTATGTCCAGGCTGTGAGCGGCCTTTTGCTCGCCCAACGACTATAAGAGGGACTGCAGCTTATAAAATGATAGGTGGTAAAGTCACTTTTAAATAAAGTAGCTATTTAATCCAAACTATCAAGAGGCGGACATAAGCCCTTGTATGCTTTTTTTTCACTGGTAAACTTCGCTGGTTTTGCTGTTTCAATGATTGAAAAAAACCCTCCCCATGGATTGGGCCAGTCAGTTGGGTTTTAAAATGGAAAAGGATAGACGTGTGATTGCACTTTTATTTGATATTGTTGGTATGAGTGGCACTTTTTTAGTGGTTGGTTCGTTTTTTTTACTGCAACTAAATAAAGTATCGCCAAAAAGTTTGACGTATAATTTAATGAATTTAAGTGGCGCTATTTTGTTACTTATTAGTCTTTGCTATAACTTTAACTTAGCGAGTTTTGTAATTGAAATATTCTGGATCGCAGCCTCATTAATTGGTTTGTATAAGTACTTCAAAGACAAGCCAGCGCTTGCAAAAGCGTAGATTAAGCTAAAACAGCATCCCCTTGCAGGGAATTAAACCGTGAAATATTTTTAGTTTCACGGTTTTTTAGTTTTAATACACTTGTTAACAAAAAGTTTCTTCTGCAAAGACCTATAAATCGATACAATAGTGGCTATTACTTATTATTGGCACCTTGGTGTCATAGGCGTTTATGTTCTCCATCCCTAAAAAAATTATTTTTGCTTGTATTCTGTTAGTGCTGTTATTAGTGGTTACATTTTCATTTGGCCGTGCTTATGATTTAGGCCAAGCTAAAATTCAAGCTGACCAACAGGTCATTCAATTAAATAATTATATTGATAATGAACTCGCGCGCTTTGCAGCTATTCCTCAGCTCCTTACCGAAAATAATTTATTGATTCGTTTTACTAATAATGAATCACAACACTTCAATGCAATTAATAATTACTTGGCTGATATTCAACAAGCCAGCGGTGCCTCAGATGTATATATACTAGATACTCATGGCGACGTTATTGCCAGTAGCAACTGGCAAACCGACTATACGTTTTTAGGGAGCAACTTTGCATTTCGGCCTTACTTTAAACAAGCTTTTGCCGGAGAAAAGGTCGCCTACTTTGCTCTTGGACAACGCTCGAAAGAGCGCGGAATATACTTCTCGCAGGCTATTTACCAAGATGGCAAAGCCATTGGCGTTGTGGCACTAAAAATTAATGTCGCTAAATTTGAAAACGATCGTTCGTTATTAAATACTTCAAAAGGCAGTCATTTTTATTTGCAGCTTGCGGATAAAATTATTGCTATGTCGGATGAGCCAGCATGGCGTTTAAACACGTTTACAGAGCTTGATATTACTACACGCCGCGATATTAAACAGCGCCGTGCTTACTTAGATCACCAACCGTTACAAATAAAGCAGCAGCGCTACAAAAGTCAGGGCATTGAGCAATTTAAAATTGCTAAAGATGAATATGTTGCCGCTTCAAGACCACTGACACACCTAAATGCAACGATGACGGTATTGGTTGATATTTCAAGCATAAATGCATTACAGGTGCCCAGATTGTTATGGCTGGTGTTGTTTTATTGGGTATTTATTTTTGTCGGATATAGCTTATTGGCACGCTTTGCCGGATATAAAAAATTACTGTACTCGCGTCACAGTTTAGAACTTGAAGTATTAGAGCGCACCCAAGCGCTTGAAAAAGCGCAAACAGCACTAGTACAGTCGGCAAAATTAGCCACAATAGGGCAACTAAGTGCGGGTATTAATCATGAAATTAACCAGCCACTGAGCGCCATGAACACTTATTTGGCAAGCGCTAAAATTTTCCTCAAAAAGGGGAAACTCAATGCATTAAGTGAAAATTTAATTATTATTGAGAATTTGGTAGAGCGGGTGCATAAAATAGTGGCGCAGCTTAAACACTTTAGTAAGCCGGCGACAATGCAATTGCGACCACATCCACTGTCGGCGTTACTAAACAATGCGTTGATGATCACCCACCCGCAACTTAAACAAGACGATGTTAACGTCAGTGCTCCGCAGTTTTCGCAAGAGATCACGGTGTGGGTTGATGCATTAAAATTTGAACAAGTACTGGTTAATGTGATCACCAATGCGTCACAAGCAATGAAAGGTGAGCCTAAACGAGAGCTTAGTTTCGATGTTGAGTGTTTTGAGGAGCGCGTTAAGCTTTCTATTTTAGATAGTGGTCCAGGTATTGAACACCATGTGCTGGGATCTATTTTTGAACCCTTTTACAGTACCAAGTCAAGTAATGGTTTAGGGCTGGGCTTATCAATATCAAAGCAAATTATTGATTCATTTAATGGTTACTTAACGGCGCACAATCGCCCTCAAGGCGGTGCACAGTTTATTATTAGTTTATCAAGCATAGAGGCCCCAAAAAATGATTGAAGCCGTTGTTTGTAAGCAAGTGGTTGTTATTGATGATGAGGCGATGATCCGTGATTCGTTAAATCAGCTTTTAACCCTCGAAGGGTATGAGGTGCAGTGCTTTAGTGATGCAAGTATTGCTTTAAGCCGTTTAAGTCGCAATTTTTATGGCGTTGTCCTCAGTGATATAAATATGCCAACTATGGATGGTTTAACTTTTATTGAGCAGGTAAAAGCATTCGACAGTGAACTTCCGGTAATATTTTTAACAGGTTATGCCGATGTTTCTGTAGCGGTTAGAGCAATGCAGTTAGGTGCTTATGATCTATTTGAAAAACCCCTGAACGAAAATTTATTAGATTGCATTGCTAGGGCCTCAGACAAACGTGCTTTAGTTATGGAAAACAGAGCTCTGAAGCGTGCGGTTGAAAAGACCTCCGCGCCCGGTGTGCGCATTTTAGGCGAGACCCTTAAAATGCAGCACATGATGAACTTACTCAACACAGTGATTGATACACCCGCAGATGTATTAATTGAAGGTGAAACTGGAACAGGTAAAGAATTGGTTGCCCGTTACTTACATGATCATAGTAACCGTTCAAGCTGTCAGTTTGTGGCTATTAACTGTGGCGCGGTGCCTGAGCAACTAATAGAAAGTGAATTGTTTGGTGCTGTTAGTGGTGCATATACCGGCGCAACACAAGATCGCAAAGGCAAGTTTGAGTTTGCACAAGGCGGCACGGTTTTTTTAGATGAAATTGAAAGCACTCCCTTGTCACTACAAGTTAAATTACTTCGGGTGCTTGAAGAGCGAAAAGTTACCCCCGTGGGTGCAAATAAAGCCATTGACCTTGATATTCGTATTGTTGCGGCCACCAAGGTCGATTTACTTTCGTTGGTAGAAAAAGGTGAGTTTAGAGCCGATTTATATTATCGATTGAGTTTAGTTAAAGTGAGTATTCCCGCATTAAGAGATAGAAAAGCCGATATTCCTTTGTTGTTTAAGCACTTTAGCTCTATTGCGGCCACTCGTTTTCATAAACCTTTAGGTGCGCTTAATATTGAGTTACAACAGCGCCTACTTGCGCACGACTGGCCTGGCAATGTACGTGAATTAAGAAACCAGGCTGAACGAGCGGTATTACTTGGCCCCGATCTGGCTTTCGCACAGAGTGACTCAAGCAGTAGTGGCTCGTCGTTATCATTGGACTTAAGCCTTGTAGAAAAGGTCAGCTTTTATGAGCAGTCTTTAATTGAAGAAGCCTTAGAGCTTAATCATGGCAGTATTAAAGACACCATGGCAACGTTGCAAATAGCGCGTAAGACTCTCTACGATAAAATGAATAAATATAACCTTAATCGAGATATGTTTACCGATTAGTGGGTGGAAATGGTGATAGTAGGTATTTAAAGTGTGTGGAAATCCGCACATTTTAAGGCCTCCCATCATGGTTTTGCTCCTTAAGTTTTTGAAATTTATTGTTATTATCTAGTTGGTCATGTTCTTGCTCTACAGTTGTAGACAACAAGTAACATCACACAATTAGGATACATAATGAAAAATAATCTATTCCAAGGCTCAGTACTTGCTGCGTTATGCAGTGCTGCCACACTACCTGTAACAGCGTTTGCTGCAGATTACACTGTGTACGGTAAAGCCGAAGTACAAATTGCCAACACCGATACTGGCATAATGCGTTACGCTGATGAAGGCACACAAATTGATGCCCCTTTCTCGCGTATTGGTATTAAAGGGGACCATAAATTAAATGAGTATTTTACTGCGGTATTTAAATACGAGGTTCAAGTAAAAGGTTTTGAACACGACGATACCAATGAGCCTTTTGCAGCACGTAATACTTACCTTGGTCTAAAAGGGGCGTTTGGTGAAGTAGTCGTAGGGCGAAACGATACGCGTTTTAAATACTCTGAAGGCAAGCTTGATAACTTTAACGAAACCCAAGCTGATATTTCACAAGTTATTGCCGGACAAGACCGCTTAGGCGACACCATTACCTATACCTCTAAGTACTGGCACAATGCACAGTTTTCATTTACCTATGCGCCAAAAGATGACAACAAAGATAATGAAGCTGGATTTGCGGCAACCCTGATTTATGGTGACCGTAGTTTAAATAAAACACCTTACTCTATTTCAATTAGCCATGTTGACTCGCTTAATAATATTAAAGCAAGCCGTGTTGTAGGCGTGTATAAATTTGAAAAGCTAAAATTAGGTGCGTTATACCAACATTCAGAATCAATTGATGGAAGTAAGTCAGGGAATGGATACGTGTTAAGCGCAAGCTACAAGCTCGATAAATGGGTTCCTAAAGTACAATTTGCAAAAGATGATTCAAAATTGCGCCAAGCATCAGACGCTACTCAGTGGACTACTGGTGTAGACTACATCTTTGACAAGCAAACCACGGCTTACCTTTTGTACACTGACCTCGACCTAGAAGAAAATGCTGATAACAGTGTTGCACTTGGTCTTAAATATAAATTTTAAAGGCTGTTAATATGACAAAACGTATTTTAGAAAATAACGCCAATAAAAAGCCGTTTATGCAATGGCTGTTGTTGTTACTTGGTCCATGTGTAATGTTACTGACCTGCTTAGTTGAGCCGCCAGTAGGAATGTCGGTTGCTGCTTTTAAAACTGCAGGCTTAGCATTTTGGATGGCGTCGTGGTGGGTAAGTGAAGTTGTGCCCATTCCTGCTACCGCATTACTTCCTTTAGTGATTTCGCCTATTGTAGATATAGCGGCTATAAAAAGTGTTGCAGCTCCTTATGCGCATCCATTGATCTTTTTATTTTTAGGCGGTTTTTTAATATCAATTGCTATGGAGCGTTGGGGGTTACACAAGCGTATTGCATTAAGAACTATGCTTTATGCAGGTAAAAAACCAAGCTTACAAATTTTAGCCATGATGTTAGTGACTGCATTTTTATCAATGTGGATGTCTAATACCGCTACCGCAGTAATGATGTTGCCTATTGCCTTATCTATCACTCATTTAGTTAAAAGCTCAGATCCTAGTAATGAGGGGTTTGGTAAAGCACTTTTACTATCTATTGCTTATGGTGCGAGTATTGGTGGTATTGCTACTTTAATTGGTACTCCTCCGAATGCATTAATGGCTGCATACCTATCAGATAGCTACCAGATTGAAATTGGCTTTGCCCAGTGGATGATAGTTGGTGTGCCATTAGCACTTGGCATGTTAATCATCAGCTGGATTTGGCTAACTAAGTTTACCTACAAAGTTGATGCGAATGTACAAGCAAACAAGCGAATTGATACTAAAGCGGTATTCTCTTCGCAGCTAAAAGAATTAGGTGAAATGCAACGTGCTGAAAAGGGCGTGTTGTTTGTATTTGCGTTTGCAGCTATTTGTTGGATATTTAGACCATTACTAGGCGATTTAACCGGCCTTAAAATTTCAGATACGGGTATTGCTATTGCAGCCGCATTACTTTTATTTGTACTACCTGCTAATAAAGGCAGTGATGAGCGAATTTTAGATTGGGAAAGTGCAGCCAAAGTACCTTGGGGTGTGCTGCTTTTATTTGGGGGGGGCTTGACGCTAGCCTCGCAAATTAAATCATCAGGATTAGCCGATTACATTGCCAACATGATTGAGGGTGCCAGTGCAATTCCTTTAGTTATGAGCATTCTTGTGGTGGTGGCACTCATTACTTTCTTAACGGAAATTACCAGTAATACGGCAACAGCCGCAGGCTTTTTACCCTTACTAGGCCCAGTTGCTGAGTCAATAACTGGCAGTCCGTTAGTGTGGGTTATTCCAGCTGCGATTGCGTGTAGTTGTGCGTTTATGATGCCAGTAGCCACACCACCCAATGCGATTGTGTTTGGCTCGGGTGAAATTAAAATGAAAGACATGATCCGTGCTGGCTTTGTGTTAAATATTGTCGCTATTGTTTTAATTACTTTAGTAACAATGACCATAGCAGCTCAGGTTTTTGGCTTTTAATAGCTTCCCTCTAATTAGCTAACAAAACAGATAACCGATGCACACAAAAGCAGTGCATCGGTATGAGTTCCAACCAACCTTATGAGTGTTTTTGCAACGCTTTTCATTATGTTGCAAAATCACTCTTTATTGCTCGTGTAACAGATCAAGGTTATAGTCTTGAAAACGTTATAAATCGAGTAGCCTATTTTGACCACTGATACATTATCTACAGGGACTTTGCGTTCACAATTTAATGAACTAAAGCACTCTTTTGAAGACACCCCTTACTTACCCATTGAGCAACGCCTTGCTTTACTTAAGCAAGTACGCGCTAACATTGTAACGCTAGAGCAAGATTTAATTGCTGCAGTATCTAAAGATTTTGGTTACCGAACGGCCTTTGATACCTTAGTAGGTGATATTTTGCCCACCATGCAGGGGCTTGCACATATTATTAAAAAGTTACCTCGCTGGTCTAAGCCTAGTCATCGCAGCGCGGGGTTAAGCTTATGGCCCTCAAAAGTAAGTGTAACCTATCAGCCTATTGGCGTGGTGGGTGTGATTGCACCGTGGAACTATCCTATTCAATTGGCATTGGTACCGGTCATCACCGCGATTGCAGCGGGCAACAGGGTTATGCTAAAGCTCAGTGAATTTACGCCTAATACCAATGCGGTTCTTGAAAAAATATTTATAGGTGAATTAAGCCAACACTGCACCATTATTCAAGGTGGCAGCGAGGTGGCGAGTGAGTTTTCATCATTACCCTTTGCACATTTATTATTTACTGGCTCAACAGCGGTCGGTAAGTTGGTGATGGGCGCAGCGAGTAAAAATTTAACACCAGTCACTTTAGAACTAGGCGGAAAATCGCCAGTCATTGTGTTAGAAAAAGCAGACGTAAATAAAGCCGCTCGTGCTCTATTATTTGGCAAAATGGCCAATGCAGGGCAAATATGTGTGGCTCCTGACTACGTATTTGTTCCTAAAGCACTAGAACATCAGTTTATTAAAGCTTTGTGCACACTTTATAAAAAGCACTTTAAGCAAGGTGTTGAAGGGAAAAACCTGACCTCTATTATTAGTCCAGCTCATTATCAACGTCTGCTAGGTTATTTAGAACAAGCACAACAACAAGGCGCTAAAATAACAAAGCCACTTGAGCAAAATCAACAAGATGCTGAAAAACATCGGATGGGTCTGCATATTGTGACGCATGTCACCGACGAGATGCAATTAATGCAAGAAGAGTTATTTGGGCCTATTTTACCGATTATGAGTTATGACAAATTAGATGATGCGCTTAATTATATTCGACTACGCCATCATCCATTAGCGGTCTATATTTTGGGCCAAGACAAGCAAGCGCAACAGTACATTATTAAGCAAACACTTAGCGGAACCGTTGCCGTTAACGATACATTAATACAAGTAGCTGCCGATGATGTACCATTTGGCGGGGTGGGCCATTCAGGAATGGGGCATTATCATGCTAAAGAAGGCTTTTTAACCTTTAGCCATGCAAAAAATACCTTAGTATCAGGCTCGTTTAATCCGCGTATAGGTTTATTACTTAAACAAAATAAATTACTGATCAAAGTGCTAAAGTGGCTTTATGTAAAATAGCCTGTAGTACTTAAAATAAAAAAGCTGAATGAATCACTTCATTCAGCTTTTTTAGTTATTCTTTTGGCTTAAAACACTCGCCCTTCACCCGCATAAGTACCCGCTAAAATTTTATTATAAATAGCATCGGCTTTTTCTTTAGCCTCAGCGACTTCCTTAGGGAGCATAGTGCGTTCATCAAGTTTACGACTGTGACTAGCTTGCATATTACCGTTATACTCAGCAATGGTATTCCACACATACGACATTTCAAGGTTTTTTGGCATTCCTAAGCCTTCGAAATACATCAGTGCTAAATTAAATTGTGCAAGAGTGTAATTATTTGCGGCGGCTTTTTCATACCATGTTCTGGCGGCTTTATAATCTTGGCTCACGCCATCGCCGTTGGCGTACATTACCCCTAAATTATACTGTGCAGCAGGAAGGTTTTTATTGGCTGCTTTCTCAAATAAGCTAATAGCCATTTGTTTGTCTAACTTTACGCCATTGCCTTCGTCATACAATACTGCAAGTGCAAACATCGAATCTACATGATTCTTTTTAACTGCTTGTTGATAAAGCTCTGCAGCTTTGTAGTAGTCGCGAGTAACTCCATGTCCGCCCTCGTACAACTTACCTAGTTCATAAATACCTGGGGCATAGCCTTTGTCTGCAAGGTAATTAAACTCTTTTAGTGCTTCCTCAAATTGCCCTGCGTTTGCAGCTATTATGCCTTCCTCAAGCCCTGCATAAGCATAAGGTGTAGCAAGTATAATGCCCGCAAAGAACATTGCTTTTAAATTAGACTGTGACATATGCATGTCTCCAAATTAGTTATCGTTGTTGGTAAGCATCATAACGATTAATCATTTACTTCTTACTCGAGTAGCTAATAAATTATGAGCTAAATCAATAACGCCAACGTTTATAAATTAGATATACAAACGTATTAACAAGTAGCTTTAACTATAGCTCAAAAATTCTAAACTTAAGCACATAGCTATGATATAAATTGCGTTAGCTTGCGATTCTATAGAAAAATGAAAAAAATAAAAGCAAGCAGTAGCTTACATAATTACTTATGATGATTTTTGGCAACCAAAGCATCATACAACGGGGTCTTTTCATGTTAAATAATTTAAAAAATATAAAACTAGGCAAAATTATTTTTATAACCAGTTTGTTATTTATTACCAGCTGTTCAACGACATTTGCCTATAACAACCTAGGTTGGTTATCGTCATTTTGGATAGATGATTACGTTGATCTTAATAAAAGCCAATCTAAGCAGTTAAAAGCGATTATTAACGACACCCGAGATTGGCATCGTGAAGTTGAATTACCAAAATATAAAGCCGATTTACTCGACCTAAGACAATTGCTAAACAATGAAGCCGATACTGCGCAGTTGATGGATAAAATAACCCAAGTGAAGCAGCATTGGCGAAACTTGCTGTTGCATACTAGTGACCCTTTAATTGAGTTAGCGCTGACCTTAACCCCATCACAGCGAAGTGAAATGGTAGAAAATATTCGCGAGCAAATTAATGACGAAATCCAAGAGCACGCTTCATTAACTAAAGAGGAGCACCAACAACAACGCTTAGAGAGGCAACTAGATTACTACAAGCAGTGGCTTGGCAAACTCACTTCTGAGCAGCAAACGCTTATATCACAAGCCAATAGTGGGCATATCTCTACCAGTGATTTATGGTACGACTATAAATTAACTCGTTTAGCCGCACTTGAAGCCCTTTTTAGCCAGCAAACACTTAGCGAGGCAGACTTTACCCAGCAATTACACACCATTATCACTGAGCGTGAGCAATATATGAGTAATGAGCTGCTTGAGCAAAATGAACAAAATTTAAAAGCTTATGCGCATTTGCTACTCAAGTTAAATAAAACGCTGAGCGTTAAACAGTTAGCGCATGTTGACGAAGAATTTGCAGATTTAGTGGGTACTGTTAATGACTTGCTTACAGATTGAGGTTGTTTTCTAGTTCTTTTTACTTGTTTTTACTGGCTTATTTAGCTGAAAATTGTGATTTTTGCATTTCAGGGGTATTATAAGCCATCAAAAATATTTTAAGTTATCCATGGATATAGCTGCTCTTAATAGTACAAAAACGCTACGCAAGCACGTTCTTAAATGGATGTGTATTTGCTTTGGTTTTTTGTCGTTGGTGTTTGCCGTTTTTAATTTATCAGTAAATAATTTACACCTTGTTGGTGGTCTCGAAGTCGGCTTTTCCTTATTATGCTTGTATATTTTTAAGCACTCACAAAAACACTACCCTAAGCGCTGGCATGCCATTATCATGTGTTTAGCCATCTCTTTAATTGTGTTGTGCGGCACTTACTTAGCCCCCCTTAAAAACGGTCTGTTTTTATGGACATTTATTTTGCCTATTCTTTATTACTTACTACTTGGTAGGCGTTATGGGTTAATTTTGTCTGCGGCATTACTTTTTTTGCAGTTGATGGTGTTATCTCAAAAACTGCCACATTCATCGTTTTCAGCTTTTAACATAGGACTTAACTTATTATTCGTATACATAAGCATATGGGCCATATCTCATGTTTTTGAAGGTAATAGAGCTGATTTTTCGAAACGTTTAAAAAATTTAGCGTTACTCGATCCCCTAACCGGTGCTGGTAATCGTTTATCAATGAACCAGTATTTTGAAGTAGAGCTCAGAGATAAATCTCAACTTTACTTATTTTTACTCGATTTAGACTACTTTAAACAAATTAATGATCAGTATGGGCACGAGGTGGGCGATAAAGTGTTGGTTGAGCTAGCAACATTATTGCGTGTCACTTTTGCTAAAGGGTATGTATTTAGAGTGGGAGGTGAAGAGTTTTCACTAATGAGCAATTTTGATAGCCCGCAAGCAGCCTTAGCAATGGCAGAAAAGTTAAGACTCGCAATACAAAATAAGCACATCATTGCCAATGGTGAAACCATTAAGTTAACCGCTAGTATAGGCGTTGTTCAATACCAGCAACAAAGCCTTAGTGAACTAATAGACTTGGCTGATAAACAACTTTATAAAGCCAAAGAAACTGGCCGCAACGAGGTCTGTACTGATATTTTAGTGCATGGTTAAGTTTAGTGCGGCTTAATACATTTGTTCAAAATCAGGAATACTGTTTTCCCAAATCGGTTTTTCTTTACCAATATATTCACGTACAGCATCAAAAAATAACCGGGTTCTTACCGGTAAATCACGATGTGGGTATACTGCATACATGGCACTGTGTTCCATTAATTTTAGATCCGTTAATAAAGGCACCAGTTGTCCATCAATCACTTCTTTATCCAATATAAACGCGGGAGCTAAAACGTAAGTGGTTCCAGAGAGTGTTTTCATTAACAGTGCTTCAGCATCATTGGCTCTAAATACACTTTTAATTTTTTGTTCGCATTGTTCACCCAGGTGGTTGTAGTAACTTACTCCATCAACTCGCAGTGAACTACTTGCGTAACTAGCGGCGGGTAATTGTGCTAAATCAGTTATGTTTTTCGGCATTCCATAGGTTTCGATAAATGCAGGGGAAGCTAAAAGTAATAAACGATTACGCGCAATCTTTCGAGCAATCAAAGAGGAGTCTTTTGGCTCACCTACTCTAAATGCCAAATCAAATCCTTCTGAGACAATATCGACAAGCCGATCATCTAAACGAAGTTCTACTTCCACTTGCGGAAAGCGCTTTTGGAAATCGTTGATCACTGGTTGTAAATAACGCCGACCAATTAAAGTCGATGAGGTAATTTTTAATACGCCACGAGGTTCTAAGTGATAATTCTCTGCCATACGCAGGGTATCGCCGAGTAGGCTTCGCAACTCGTCCGCTTTTTTTATCATTTCAGCGCCTGCTGCGGTAAGTGAAAACGAGCGGGTGGTTCGATTTAATAGCCTCACGCCTAGCTCATCTTCTAAACGACTAATTTGTTTAGAGATCACGGAACGATCAATGTTGCGTATTTCAGCAGCTTTAGCAAATGATCCCTGCTCAACCACTTCAAGCAGCATTAAGAGTCGGCTTGTTGTATCCATTATTGCACCATTGTGTCACTTTGATGCCATTTTGGCACTAATGAATTTAAAAATCTATTGTTTTTGTCAACAAGTATGTTCCGTATTATGTATCGCCTAATTAACAGGAGCGTCGTTATGAACAAACACTTAGTTGCTACAGCCTTATCTGTTGCATTAATTACTCTGACCGGTTGTGCTGAAGAAAGCACAGCGCAATCAGCACCCGCACAACAATATCAAGCTATTGATGTAGCCCAAGTTCTGGTCAAGCCTGTACAAAGTTGGCATACCTATACAACGCGCTTAGAGTCACCGCAAAAAGTGGCATTAATGCCGCGTGTATCAGGCATAATTGAGCAAATTGAATTTAAAGAAGGGGATGCTGTTAAGCAAGGTGATGTGTTATTTCGCCTTGATGATCGTTCATTTAGAGCCACGGTAGCTAGTTTACAAGCTCAAGTTAAAAGTGCACAAGCGGCTCTTGAACAAGCAAAAAGCGAAGCATCACGTGCAGTGCGTCTAACTGAGCGTAAAGCAATTTCTACAGAACAAGCACAAGCTCGTACCTCAACGTTACGTCAGCGTGAAGCACAACTTGCTGCACTTAAAGCGCAGCTTAAAGCCGCAGAACTTGATTTAGAGTTTACCTCTGTGGTTTCACCTATTGATGGAATTATCTCTCGCGCAAACATCACTAAAGGTAACAACGTCCTTGCCGGGCAAAGCGTGCTCACTTCAATTGTTTCAAATGACAAAATGTATGCCTACTTTGATGTCGATGAACGTACTTGGAACAATGCATTTGATGATGTTACTGCATCAAGCAAGCAACCTGTCGTTATGCAAAAAGTAGGGCAGAGTGATTTTAATTACAACGGTCACATCAACTTTATAGATAACCAAATTAATGCTTCTACTGGCACATTACGTGTACGAGCGGTATTTGAAGATCGTAGTAACGAGCTACGCTCAGGCTCTTTTGCACGGATTAAATTGGCTGCCAATGCAATACGCGAAACCGTCATTATTCCAGATAGAGCTATTGGTACTGATTTAAAAAATCGTTTTGTTCTTACTGTGGGCGAAAATAATGTACTGCAATATAAATTGGTTACTGTAGGTGAGCGCTATGGCGCATTACGTGCCATTACCTCTGGCCTTGAACAGGGTGATGTGATTGCCGTGAATGGGCCCGCTCGCGTAGGACCTGGCATGCCAATATCACCAAATAAAGTGACAATTAATACCCAAGGTGTGGCATTTACACTCACTGCTAACCCTGCCGATTTAGTTGCTAAGCAATAAGGTTATTAAATGAAATTTTCACACTTTTTTATCCAGCGACCGATTTTTGCGGCCATGCTGTCGCTGATTATTTTGATTGCGGGTGGTATTTCTTTATTTCAGCTGCCAGTCAGTGAATACCCAGAAGTTGTGCCACCCACAGTGGTAGTGACAGCCAGTTACCCGGGCGCAAACCCAACGGTTATTGCACAAACAGTGGCAACACCGCTTGAACAAGAAATAAACGGTACTGAAAACATGCTATATATGTTTTCACAAGCGACCAGTGACGGGCGCATGACTTTAACCGTAACATTTGCCTTAGGGACGGATTTAGACCGTGCTCAAGTACAGGTGCAAAACCGAGTAAATAGTGCATTACCGAGGTTACCACAAGAGGTACAGCGTTTAGGGGTAGTTGCTGAAAAGTCATCACCCGATTTAACCATGGTGGTGCATTTATATTCACCCCAGAATAGCCATGATACGGCGTATTTATCAAATTATGCCGATTTAAACATTAAAGATGAAATAGCTCGTTTACCTGGCGTGGGTGATATTCAGTTATTTGGCGGTGGTAAATATGCTATGCGTGTGTGGTTAAATCCAGATGCATTAGCAGCACGTGAGCTTACAGCAACCGATGTTGTGGCTGCTTTGCGCTCGCAAAATCAGCAAGTTGCAGCGGGTAGCTTAGGTGCTCAACCAATCTCTAACGATAGCCAATTTCAAATTTTATTAAACGTGAAAGGCCGCCTAAATAGCATTGAAGAATTTAAGCAGGTCATTATTAAAGTCGGTGAGCAAGGGCAACTTACGCGTTTGTCAGATGTGGCGCGTGTTGACTTAGGCCAAGACTCGTACTCACTGCGTGCTGAACTTGATAATCAACCCGCATTGGCAATGCCAATATTTCAACGCCCGGGTTCAAATGCCATTGAGCTTTCAGATCAGGTCCGTGAAACCATGGCACGTTTATCGAAAGATTTTCCTGAAGGTGTTGAATACGACATTGTTTATGATCCAACTGTGTTTGTTCGTGGCTCTATTGATGCGGTAATAGCTACATTGCTTGAAGCAATCGCATTGGTTGTTATTGTAGTTATTGTATTCTTACAAACGTGGCGCGCATCTATTATTCCGCTTATAGCTGTGCCAGTTTCACTCATTGGTACCTTTGCTGTAATGCAATGGCTTGGTGTTTCTATTAATACCTTATCGCTATTTGGTTTAGTACTGGCTATAGGTATTGTGGTTGATGATGCGATTGTAGTGGTCGAAAATGTTGAACGAAATATAGAAAACGGCTTATCGCCGCTTGAAGCAACACGCGTTGCAATGACAGAGGTAACCGGCCCAATTATTGCGATTGCATTGGTATTGTGTGCGGTATTTATTCCAACGGCTTTTATTACTGGACTTTCTGGACAGTTTTATAAGCAATTTGCTTTAACCATAACTATTTCAACGGTTATTTCAGCGTTTAACTCACTGACATTGTCGCCGGCGCTAGCAGCCTTATTGTTAAAATCGCACGACGCAAAACCAGATGCGTTTACCCGCTTATTAGATAAGTTATTTGGTCGCTGGTTATTCAAGCCATTTAATCGACTGTTTAACCGTGGTGCAACAGGGTATGAAAAGCTAGTACAAAAGCTTATTCGTATGAGCGTGGTGGTAATGGTTGCCTATGTTGCTTTAGTTGGCGGCACTATTAAGCTGTTTGACGCGGTACCTGGTGGCTTTATACCACAGCAAGATAAGCAATACTTAGTTGCCATTGCGCAGCTACCAGATGCAGCAAGCTTAGACAGAACTGAAGCGGTAGTAAAACAAATGCAGCAAATAGCGCTCGAGGTTCCAGGTGTTGCAAACACTGTGGCGTTTCCAGGCCTATCTGTAAATGGTTTTACTAATAGCCCTAATAGCGGCATTGTGTTTACACCATTGGCGCCTTTTGCAGAGCGTACCGATCCGAGTATGTCGGCTTCGGCTATTGCGGCGCAGTTAAATCAGCGTTTTGCGGCAATTGATGAAGCGTTTGTGGCTGTATTTCCGCCACCGCCAATTCAAGGATTAGGCACTACAGGTGGCTTTAAACTGCAAATTGAAGATAGAGCAAATAAAGGCTTTGAAGCATTATTTAATAGCTTGCAATCAGTGATTGCTGCGGCGCAAAAAGATCCGGCGTTAATGGGGCTGTATTCAAGCTTTAGAATTCAAGTACCGCAAATGGATATTGATATTGACCGCGAACAAGCACTTATCCAAGGTATTGCGCTTGATGAAGTATTTAACTCATTGCAGATTTATTTAGGCTCAGTGTATGTAAACGACTTTAATATGTTTGGTCGTACCTACCAAGTAAATGCTCAAGCAGATGCTGAATTTAGGGTAGACCCAGAGAAAATACTAAACCTAAAAGTACGTAATCGTGCAGGTAATATGGTGCCACTAGGCTCAGTGCTTACGGTAACGCCAACTATAGGCCCTGATCGTGTTATGCACTACAACGGTTACCCAAGTGCTGAACTTAACGGCAGCCCAGCGCCAGGTTACAGCTCAGACCAAGCGCAAACAGCGATTGAAAATGTATTGGCGAAAACGCTACCTACTGGTATTGAATATGAGTGGACTGAGGTAACGTATCAGCAAGTACTTGCCGGCAATACTATGGTGTACGTGTTCCCACTGGTGGTATTGCTTGTGTTTATGGTACTGGCTGCACAGTATGAAAGCCTACGTTTACCATTGGCCATTATTTTAATTGTACCTATGACTATATTCTCTGCGTTATTAGGGGTGTGGTTTGTAGGCTCAGACAACAATATATTTACCCAAATAGCGTTAATTGTACTGGTGGCACTGGCCTCTAAAAACGCCATTTTAATGGTGGAATTTGCCAAAGATAAACACGACACTGGATTATCGCACCTTGAAGCTATGTTGGCAGCGTGCCGTATGCGTTTACGTCCTATTTTAATGACCTCAATTGCCTTTACCGCGGGTGTTATTCCGTTAGTGTTGGCAACCGGTGCCGGTGCTGAAATGCGTCATGCAATGGGTAACGCAGTATTCTCAGGTATGATTGGTGTGACTGTATTTGGGCTATTATTTACGCCAGTGTTTTACATGCTGGTGGTAAAAAAGCAGCGCGCTGAGGAGTCTTCAAATGACTAAATTACATTTAAACAAATTTAAAATGCCGGCATTTTTAGGCTCAGTGTTAGCGATTGCAGTGTTATCTGGCTGTGCGAGCAAAATAGATACAGCAGCTGAGCAACAACAAGTAAACGAGTTTGTTGCCCAAGCAATATCGGCAGAACAGTATGTTGGTGAAGATGAGCAAAACTGGTGGTACAAGCTCGGTTCAGCGCAATTAAACCAGCTTGTTAGCAACGCATTAGCTAATAACTACGACTTACAAACGAGTCAGTTAGTGCTTAAAAGTGCGTTGGCACGTATTGGTGAACAACAAGCACAATACTTACCGCAAGGCAGTGTTGAGGTTGGAGCTAAACGAAGTGGACTAGGCGATACCAATAGCCGACAATCAAGTGCAAATGTTGCACTTGATTGGCAGCTCGACTTATTTGGTCGAATAACTGCACTCGTTGATGCCGCAAATTCACAAGCTATGAGCCAAGCAGAGCAAGTTAGGCTATTACAAATTGAAATTGTGTCATCTGTGGTTAAAGGGTTTGCCAGCTATCAGGGCAACCTGCAAAAGCAACAAATTATTGAAATGCAAATAGAAGCACTTGAACAAAGCATTCAAGTGCTGCAGGCGCAAGTAGATGAAGGTGTGGCAAATGAGCTTGATTTAAACCGCACCATGGCGCAACTTAGGCAGCAACAAGCGCTCATTCCGGCGATTGAATATGCTAAGTTTCGTGACTTATCTACGCTGGCGGTATTAAGTGCACAACCAACGCAATCACTGAGCATTAAAGATGAACGCGCTATATTGAGCAAGGCATTTCAAGTGTCATTAGCAAAGCCAAATCAAGCGATTGCACTACGGCCCGATATTAGCCGAGCATTATATGACTTTAGCCAAGCAAATAGTTTAAGTGTGGCAGCCAGTAAAGCTCTATTACCCGATATCAGCTTAAGTGGTTTTGCAGGCGTGCTAAGTTTGGGCAGTAATGGTTTTAGCGACACCCAGCAGCAGTGGCAAGTTGCACCACAAGTACAATGGTCTTTATTGAGTTATCCTGCGTTGTTGGCTCAGCGTGATGCGCAGCAGTTTTTAAGTCAAGCTGCTTATACTGACTATCAACAAGTGGTGTTAAAAGCCATTAACGAGAGTGAACTTTCATTGCAATACTTGGTCAATCAAGCACAGCAATCGCGTTTTGCTGAGCAGCGGTATCAATTTGCTAATAATGCATTTTTGCAAGCACAAGCAATGTATGAAGAAGGGCAAATTCCTTACTTAGAGTTGTTAGATGCACGTCAGGATGTTTTAATAGCACAAGAAAATGCTGTTGATTCAACTATTTCATCGTTACTGGCTAAGGTAAATGCTTACCAGTCATTTAATGGACGATGGAGTTACGCGTTAAGTAATACTAACTAGTAGAGTTTTTGATGCCTAATACTGTAGTTACAAACCCAGATACTATTCCTTCATCTATGCAGGCTATTGCCTTAATAGAGCCTAATGAGGATATTAACTTAACGGATATTCAATTACCTGTGCCTCAATGCACAGGTAATGAGCTGTTAGTAAAAGTGGAGTATGTTGGTTTAAATCCGGTGGATGCGCAATTTGCTAAATCTGGCTTTTGTTTATGGCAGTATCCGCATGTTTTAGGCTTGGATGCAGTGGGTGTAGTGGTTAAAGCGGGTAAAGGCGTATTTCCTGGCGTGGGTGAGCGTGTAATGTGGCACGCCAGTATTGGTGAGCAAGGGATATTGAGCGAATACGCAAAAGTGCCTAATTATGCAGTGTCTATCATTCCGCAGCAATTAGCCAGTGATAAGGCTGCTACTTTGCCCTGCGCCGGAATGGCAGCGCTTATCAGCTTAGATAAATTAGCCGTAACTGAGGGCGATACCCTCTTTGTTGAAGGCGGGGCAGGTGCTGTAGGTCAATTTGCTATTCAATTTGCAAAGCAGCGTGGTGCCGATGTATTTACAACCGCCTCCAAGCGTAACCACAAATTGGTTAAGCAGCTAGGGGCTGATGTAGTCTTTGATTACAATGACAAAGCCTTATGTGACAAAATTCGCCGAGAGCTTGGCCCACAAGGATTTGATGCCGTTATTGATATTATGGGTGGGGAATCGACCATTCAAAATATCGAGCTAATGCGTTTTTGTGGTCGTATTGCTTGTTTAAATCCACTGCCTAATTTTGAACAACAGCTAATGTACCGTAGAGCACCCAATATTAGTATTGTATCCTTAGGTGGCGCGTGGTTAGCCAATAGCCTATGCGCGCAGCAGCGCATGAGTTTTATGGGTAATTTGTTGCTTGAAACGGTCTCTAATGGCGAAATAATTCCTCCAGAAGTATTAGCTGTTGATTTTAACGCAAAGGCTGTTTCTAGCGCATTAAACAACCAGTTAGCAGGTGGTTTTACAGGTAAACAAGTGGTTAAAATAAGCTAGGTTTACTCACATTCCCATATTTAAAAAGCGCAGCCTAATTTTAGGCTGCGCTTTTTTGTTTCTACTTTATTACCAAATCCGTATTTGCGGCGCCAACAACCAGAATTATTAAATTTTTAACAAAAAAAATAATAATTCAGCGTACATGTGTAAGCCTTTTTATTTCAACAGTTTACGTTCAGGTAAAGAAAATAAATTGAAAAAACTGTTAATTAATTGAATAGAGTAATTGATCTAAACCGATTTTTATGACGTAATGTAGGTATTATTTATCTGGTCGGATGAGTTCGTTATGAGTTTACGTACAAAATTAAAAAAAGTATTACCAAGTATTTCAGTTACTGAGCAAGAAGCGCTAGACGCTGGCGATGTATGGCTAGAAGGGTCTATCTACCAAGGTAAACCAGATTTTAGCGCGCTACGCGATGTACCTGCGGCAAAATTAACCGCAGACGAACAAGCGTTTCTAGACGGTCCAGTACAAGAACTACTAGGCATGATTGATGATTCAGTCATTCAAAATGGTATTCATTTACCAAACGACATTTTAGAGTTTTTGAAAAAAGAGCGTTTCTTCTCGCTGATCATCCCTAAATCGTTTGGCGGTTTAGAGTTCAGCCCATACGCTAACTCAACAATTGTAGGTACTATTGCAACGAAAAGTTCAGCTGTTGCGGTAACTGTAATGGTACCAAACTCGTTAGGCCCGGGTGAGTTACTACTTCACTTCGGTACAGATGAGCAACAAGCACATTACTTACCACGTTTAGCAAATGGTACAGACATTCCATGTTTTGCATTAACCAGCCCAGAAGCAGGTTCTGATGCCGGCGGTATTCCTGATGTAGGTACTGTTACTAAAGGCATGTACAACGGCGAAGAAGTACTTGGCCTAGAAATTACATGGGACAAGCGCTACATTACACTCGCACCAATTGCTACTGTACTTGGTTTAGCGTTTAAAGTAGTTGACCCTGATGGTTTATTGGGTGGCAAAGAAAACCTAGGTATTACTTGTGCACTTATTCCAAAAGAGCACCCTGGTGTAGAACTTGGTAACCGTCATGATCCTATGGGTATCCGTTTTTACAACGGTACTACACGTGGTAACAAAGTATTTGTACCAATGGACTTTATTATCGGTGGTCAGAAAAACATCGGTCGCGGTTGGCAAATGCTAGTTAGCTGTTTAGGCGCAGGTCGTGGTATTTCATTACCAGCATTGGGTGTAAGTACAGCACAAGTTGCATTTAAATCAGCTTCTGAGTACGCAGCAGTGCGTGAACAGTTTGGTTTATCAATTGGTCAATTTGAAGGTATTCAGGAAAAGCTAGCTGATATCGCAGGTAAAACATACCTACAAGAAGCAATGCGAGTATTGACAACTGAAGGTTTAGGCATGGGCTTAAAGCCATCGGTAGTGACTGCAATTGCTAAATACCATATGACAGAGCTTGGCCGTGATGTGCTTGACTCAGCAATGGATATTCAAGCGGGTAAAGCAATTCAGAATGGTCCTCAAAACACACTTGCTAGCGGTTATGTGGCGCAGCCAATTGCCATTACGGTAGAGGGCGCGAACATTCTTACTCGTAACCTGATGATCTTTGGTCAAGGTGTTATGCGTTGTCACCCATACCTACAGTCTATGGTTGAGTCTATTCATAGCGATGACAAAAACGCAGATGCAGAATTTAACGGTATTTTACGTAAAACAATTGGTTACAGCACAGCAAATAGCTTACGTGCATTCCGCTTAGGTGTACTACCATTCACAGCTGGCGCAAACTCTGCGTTACCAGAAGTACGTGACTACGAAAAAGCAGTACATAAATTATCAGCTAAATTAGCTGTATATGCTGACTTCTCGTTACTAGTACTTGGCGGTAAATTAAAGCAAGCTGAAATGCTTTCAGCACGTTTAGGCGATGTAATGAGCTTCTTGTATGCAGCTATGGCATCTATTAAGTATTACGAGCAAAAAGTAGCAAGCAGCGAGCGTGAGCAAGCGGCTCCTTACTTCCATTATGCGACTCGTTTTGCACTACAAAGTGCAGAAGAAGCATTGCACAAGTTCTTAGACAACTTCCCTGCAAGTGGTACTCGTAAGTTCATTCGTTTCATTACTATGAACTACTCAACCAAAATGCCAAAAATTAGCGATGATTTAATTCGTGAATTAGCAAAACAAGCTCAGCTTGATACGGCATTTAAAGCGCAAATCACACATTTAGTTAAGCCAATTGAAGGTGATGGTCATCACATCAATGAGCAAGCTTACAAAGCTAAAATGGCGTCACTTGAGCTATTAGCTAAAGTGAAAAAAGCGCTACGTGCTAAAACCTTTAAGCCGGGTACGCGTTTTTCAATCACACTTGAAAATGCACTTGCTGCAAAAGTAATTAACGACGCTGAATTTGTTCAGTTAAGTGACTACAACAAAAAGCGTGAAAAAGCGATTCGTGTTGATGAGTTCGACTTCGATATGAACATTCTAGACGACAACGCACAGCCAGTTAATCCGCTTAAAAGCGTGGTTAACCAATAAAATTCAATAATGCAAAGCGCCTGCAGTTTAGGCGCTTTTATTGATACAAAATTAGTGTGGAGTCCTGCTTGAGTAACATCAAGCGGGGCTTTTTTATGGGTGTAATTTAAGCCCATAACTAATGGCGGCTAATTTAATGGTACAGGACATTATTAAACGTTGTTTTAGTGTATTTTAACAATGGGTGGTAAATAACCTACGTAATTACTTGTTTACATTAGAGTTGTTTAGTGGAATTATTAAGCGTATGTAATATACGCCGTTTTGAGGGTTATAACCCCCAAAGTGGTGTTTAATAAGCTGTTATGTTTTAGGGAAAAATTATGATTTATACGACAACGGAAACTGTTCCTGGTAAAGAAATCGAAGCTGTATTGGGCATAGTTAATGGCAATATGGTTCAGTCTAAACATGTTGGTCGAGATATCATGGCTGGTTTAAAAGGAATAGTGGGCGGCGAACTCAAAGGCTATACCGAGATGTTGATGGAAGCTCGAAATGTAGCGTTAGAACGATTAATAGAAGATGCAAAAAAGTTAAATGCCGATGCAATAGTAGGAATACGATTTACAACTAGCTCAGTTACTGATGGGGCATCAGAAATATTAGTGTTTGGCACAGCCGTTAAACTTCGAACATAACAAACAATTTAAGCAGATTCGAAACGCTTGGCATTTTTGGTGTTTTCTTCCAAAGCCAAGAAATGAGGACGCTTTCCTCTTTTCTGCACTGTATTAAAAGAACAGCCTGACTAAAAGTTTAAAGTTGGCAATGTGTTAACTTATTTGTTAAAAAGAAATTAATAAATATATTAGTGGGGCGCTGGCAGAGATATGCGCGATGAGCACACTATAAAATTGTTATGCGCAAATGGAGTCTGCATGAGTAAAATAATCAAACTATCAGCATTAGTGCTGATCATATTTATTGCTTTATGGCAGCTGAGTAAGAATGAAAAATTTCAATTTTTTGGTAACCTTATAGATCGAGTAGAAACAACTGAAAAATTAGTCGCATTAACTTTTGATGATGGTCCGACTAGACTTAAAACAAAAGAAATTCTCCAAATCCTAGATGAATCAGAAATTAAAGCTACATTTTACCTAGTCGGCAAAGCTATAGAAGAAAACATTCAAGAAACAAAAAATATCATTGATAAAGGTCATGAAGTTGGAAACCATTCATATACTCATCAACGTATGGTTTTGAAAAGTTATAACTTTGTTGCAGATGAGCTAGAAAAAACTAATGAGTTAATTACAGAGGCAGGTTATAAAGGTGAAATACATTTTAGACCACCTTATGGTAAAAAATTGTTTTCGCTACCTTATTATCTAAATAATAATAATATAACTACCGTTACGTGGGATGTGGAGCCTGAAACTTATTTAGATAAAAATGCTAGTGCAAGTGATATATCCGATTACGTTGTCCAAAATACTAAGCCAGGGTCAATTATTCTTTTACATGTAATGTTTAAATCTAGAGGTAATTCAATGGCTGCGGTACCTTTAATTGTTCAGCAGTTAAAAGATAAAGGTTATCGCTTTGTTACAGTATCTGAATTAATAGGCAGTAGCGCATAACAAGGTGCTTAAAAGGACTAAAACAGTTTGCTCGTTTTTTGCAAAGTACCGCAAAAAAGCCAGCCAACCATTTTAGCCTCTTAGCAAAGCGTTAGGGTTACAAGGAGTTTCGGTGAAATATATAGCGTTCTTATTTGTTTTTACTTTGGTTGGTTGTGTGTCAACACCACCCAAAGCTATAAATGAATTTTATAACGGTAAATACGCAGTACGTGACCTATCGTCTGCCTATATGCCAAAGGAAACACACGAATTATTGTTTACTGAATTGGTTAAATGCTACCAACGGGAAATATCTTCGATAATTCCAATACCTACTGTTAATGCTGCCATTAAAGTAAGCCAATCTTCTTATGTTGAATATAATATTTTGCCCAATGGCACAAGACAACTTGCACTAGTAGGTGAAGCAGGTTGGAATCGGTTCTATCAACAGCTAATCGAAATAAAACCAACAAACGACAATTCTACATTGGTACAAGTCTATGAAATCAGCTCGGCTTGGAAAAAACACACGAGTAGAATAGTTGGTTGGCTTAACGGTAAGGAAGCTGAAGGTTGTGGTGTTTGGTAACCCTAACAAGGCAATTATGGGTGGGACGTCTAAAGCTTGGCTGGCGCTCATTCTTCGCTAATTTTAGCCAAGCTTCATACGCTCCATATTGCGGCGTTAGCTATTCAAGGAAATTTAGCATTCAATGAAAAACTTTATTTTAATCATCTTAGTAAGCTTAATTGCGGGTTGTGCTGCAAACATTAAGCAATCAGTAAAAACATCGAACATGCAGCAAGGAGCCATACCAAATAGTATATCAGTAGCTATATCCTCATCTAATTCAATCTCTAAAAGTAGAGATTTAACTAAAAGTATCACTGAACTTAATACATTAATAACTACAGATTACAAAGGTAATTTGATACCAAGCAACTCATCTAATCAGGCTGATATCTCCGTGGAAATAACAATAGAGCATTTTCGTTATGTTTCAGGGTTTGGTCGATTTATGGCAGGTGTAATGGTAGGTGATGCCGAATTGATGCTAAACGTTAAGCTCGTAGACCTATCCACAAACCAAATAGTTAGTGAATCGCAACTAGATACTCGTTCAGAGTTTAGTGAAGGAATATTCGGTGCTACAACTTCTAGACAGTTAGAAGCTATGTCTAAAAAGATAGTTGATATCATCAATTCCAGTGCAAAGAATAGCTAACAAGCAATCAGGCAGGGACAAATGCTCGTTGGCCAAACAACGGCCAAAACGCTCCCATGAGCACCTGTTGTAAGGTGTTATATGAAATTAGGAGAGAACTTATGTTGAGAAGGATGTCTTGGATATTGCTGGTTTGTACATTCGGTGCCCATTCAGGTGAAGAGGTACTTTCTATTGATAGAGTTGTACCTAATAGTTTTGATTTGGCCTTTCCAAACGAATCAAACATTCAGCCAGAGCAGAGTGATTTTAGTGTAAATAACTTTGTATTAATGAGTAATGATTCTGGTGAGCGTTGGGCGGTAGTAACTTTGACTAATATGGCATCAGGTCGAAGAAGTCTAACTAATAAACACCTAATGGCTATCGTTGCAGACGGGCAACGAATTGCACCATTGGAGTTTTTACAATCATTCAAAGCAGATGAGACACTATCGTTAACTATCAACTTTGGTGAAAGTAAATTTCCTTTGCTATCAATCTATTCAAGGTCTGGCAAATAACAAACACATCAAGGTGATCGCAAACTCGCTAGGATATCAAAACTACGCGGCGATTGAGTTTGGTGCTCTGCACAGTTTAACCAAATTGCTGTTACGTTTTTGTGCCCTATATGTGGATTTATGTGTACAAGGAGGCAAAGTGAATATCAGACATATTTTGTTACTCGTTATCATTTTATTTATATCTGGTTGTACTACGTCAGGCCAGCTTTATTATATTGATGCTAAAGGTAATGAGAAACTTGGTTGTGATATAGAATTTATAGGTATGCCAAGTGTTGATAAATTTGCTGTTGAATATGCTTTAAGCCTTTGCGCTAAAAGCATTGTTAAAAAAGGCGGCGTTATTCAGGAAGAGCACCTTTTAATGGTTGATACAGCTATTCCCTTAGCTCCATGTGAAAAGGCTTGGACTCACGAATTAGCTAAGCAACAATATCAGGCTAAAAAGTTAACTAAGAAAGAGTATGGCTATATTGTTGCAAATATAGATTTAGGTTTAGCAACAGTCAATAACTGCACATAACAGGCGCTTTAAGCGCGGGCTGCTAACAGCTGACTCAGCTTCGCTACATACACTTTAGCCAACAATTATCAGCCCATTATGCGGGCTTTAGGTTTTTATCAAAATATGGAGTTTTATTCTAATTATGGAAAAATCAGTTCAAGTCGAAAATAATGAAGATAGTATAGAGAAATCTCGAAGTGTAGAAAAAAATAAAATCCAAAATGAAACTATTACAACAGAGCTACATTTTGAGTTGTTAAAACAGTATGCATGGCTATCATCAGCAATAATAGGTGCTGTTGTTATACTTATTCAATTAAAAGTACTTACCTTTGGCTCAAAGGTTTATATTCCTTTAGGTTGTTTTTGTTTTTCAATTCTTAACTCTTTAATTGCTCAAGAATATATAGTTGAGTCATTAACAAAAGGTAAAACTATTTATGATATCTCTAAAAAAGTCTATATATTACGCAACTTTTCTATATTTGGTTTAGGGGTTGGCGTAGGGTTACTTGCTAATAGCTTTATTTAGACAACAAACACATTAAGCAAGACAAAACAGTTGGCTTTTGTTTCTACGTCGCTTATTTTAACCAACTATTTTATTGCCTCTAATGGGGTGTTAAATACCTAAATGGAGTTTAGATGAATATTCAAGTTTTTAGACCAAAACAATTTGTAGATATGGCGAGAGACTATAAGTTGTTTGCGGATGACGTAGAAGTTGCCACTATAAAAAGAGGGGTTACGCAAACAGTAAACATCCCTGATTCAACTAAAACTATTCAAGCGAAAATAGATTGGTGTTCAAGCCAAACTTTTCCTGTAGCCTCAATTACTGACAAAGGAATTATTATTAAAAATTCTTTTGGTAGTAATATATTCAAATTGCTTTTTTTAACTATTTATTATGTCAGTTTCGGTAAAAGCAAATACTTATCGGTAACAAACGGTATTTAGTAAGAATATTCAAACGAAAAAAAACCGTTGGCTGTTTTCACACTGTTTAATATTTTAGCCAACTATTTCAAGTCTGTTTATATTGGCGTTTTACGAACTAAGGAAAGTTATGATTAAATCAATACTGATAATATTTACATTGTTTTTAGCTAGTCTTGCTACCGCTGAAGAGTTTACTGATGTGTCTGAGATCACAGAGCGCTTGGAAGATGACATACCAAAGATTTTAGATAAACACAAAGCTCCTGGTGTTGCACTTGCATTTGTCAATGGAAATAGAGTTCTAGAGTTTCGATCCTATGGTTTTGCCGACGTAGCAGCCAAAACTGAGATTACCCAAAGCACAATGTTTAACGTAGGGTCTATTTCTAAGCTGGTTACTGTTTGGGGAGTAATGCAACTTGTAGCTCAAGGCAAAGTCGATTTAGATGCGCCAATAAACCAATACCTCAAACGTTGGCAGATCCCTAAGTCTGAGTTTAACGCAAAAAAAGTAACATTGAGAAATATCTTATCTCACACTTCAGGCTTGTCACTTGGCCCATATACAGGCTGGGAGTCTCCAGAAAAGTTAACATCTATAGTTGACTCACTAAATGGCAATAACAATGGCGCCGGATCTGTTGAACTTATTCATGTGCCCGATACAAAATGGTCTTATTCTGGTGGTGGGTATTCAGTGGTGCAACTTTTAATTGAAGATGTGTCAGGCATGGCATTTGAAGACTATATGCAGCAATACGTGTTTAAGCCTCTAAATATGAAGGATTCTACTTTTAAAATTACTAAAAAAGTTATCAAAAAGTCGGCAACACCTTACGATAATTCCGGCAAAGTCACGGGCATGGTTTATTTTAATGAGAAAGCAGCTGCTGGTTTACAGACAACGCCAATAGACTTAGCCCGCTTTAATATGGCTGTGTTGCGCAACAACGATGGTGATTATAATGGTTTAGGGTTGCTACCAGAAAAATTAATTGATCTGATGATAAAGCCCGCGCCAAACACTAATGGGCGCTGGAGTATGAGCTATGTTGTTGACGCAAAGAATAGCAGTCTTGGCTTTGCTGGATTTAATCGTGGTTGGGTCTCGCTATCACGCTCTATCACTGACCTTAACTTTGGTTATGTGATTTTAAGTAATAGTAGTATTGGCGCAGTGAATAATGACATTGATAGTCTTATCCTTTCTATTGTTAAACAAAGCCATAACTAAAATGGATACAACAAAGTATTTCAGCGGGTAAAGCGCTCAATTCGACGATAAGTTTGTAGTGGCATAGTTAATTTTGCCGCCCATTCAAAAACTAGCATTCGTTTTTTACATACAGGGTTGTGAAAAAACATACAGAGCTTTTTACTAAGACCTTTTATTAAAAACACCGTCTAATGTTAAGCTAACTAAAATTTAGCAACCTAATATGGCTATGTCTTTTTATCTTCCATTACTTACCCCGTATTTTGAACGTATAGCTATTGGCGAAACCCTAACCTCGCTTTGGAGTGGCTGTGGTCAAATTGTGAAGTGTCAACTTGATGAGCAAGCCTGTGTGATTAAAGCGATTAAAGTACCCGATCATATTAATCACCCTAAAATTAAACAAAGCAGCTTTGCGCTTAATAGAAAGCGTGACTCTTACCACGTTGAATATACGTTTTATCAGCAATTTAGTCATAAGCTGCCCAAGCAAGCGGCAGCTATTGAATGCATTAAAGCAATCAACAAAGGCGATGAGTTTGCCTTGGTGTTTAAAGATTTTTCAAAGCTGGGGTACACCCAAGCAACCACCGAGAATATAAAAGCCATATTAAAGTGGTTGGCACATTTTCATGCCTTTCATTTAAATGCAAAGTTTGATGGCTTATGGCAGCAAGGAAGTTATTGGCATTTAGATACACGCCCTGATGAATTTAATAACTTACCTGAAAAGTCCGATATTAAACAGGCTGCATCACTGTTAAACAGCGCGTTAAAGCAGTGTGATTATAAAACGTTAATTCATGGTGATGCCAAGCTTGCTAACTTTGCCGCTAATAGCCAAGGGCATATTCTCGGTTACGATTTTCAATATGTGGGTGCGGGTGTTGGGGTGATTGATGTAATGTATTTTATGACCAGCTGTATGGATGATTCTGAGCTTCATAAACACGCACAGAGCTACCTTGATTATTATTTCAGCCAATTGAAGCAAGCTCTGAGTGACTATCAACCACACATTAATGCTGATGATGTTGTTACACAATGGGCTCATTTATGGCCAGTGGCATGGGCAGACTTTTATCGGTTTTTACTTGGGTGGAGCCCAGAACACAAAAAGGTTAACAGCTACATGCATGATCAGGTAAATAATTGGTTAGCGAGTAACAACTCATAAACACAAAAATCTTTATAGTTGTGGCTAAATTAAATATTTTGGTACGAACTATGAAATCAAGACTAAAATTAACAGTCAAACGGCCTGTTTTAATATAAAATACGTCAAATTTTTTATCACTAGGTTTATTACTATGGCTATTCACGTTATTTCTCATCCCCTTGTTCAACATAAGTTAGGTTTAATGCGCGCGCATGGAATTAGCACGAAAAGTTTTCGCGAGTTGTGTTCAGAAGTGGGCACATTATTAACTTACGAAGCCACTAAAAATCTAGAATTAGAAGATAACGAAATTACAGGCTGGGACGGTAATAAACTTAAAGTTGAGCACATTAAGGGTAAAAAAATTACCGTGGTGCCAATTTTACGTGCGGGCCTTGGTATGATGGACGGCGTAATGTCGTTACTCCCAGCGGCTAAAGTGAGTGTAGTGGGTTTAGAGCGTAATGAAGAAACTCTTGAGCCAGTTCCCTACTTTGAAAAACTAGTGGGTAATATTGATGAGCGTTTAAGCTTAGTGATTGACCCAATGCTGGCTACTGGTGGTTCTATGATCGCCACCATTGATATGCTTAAAAAAGCGGGCTGTAAAGAAATTAAAGTAATCGTACTGGTTGCTGCACCTGAGGGCGTTGAAAAAACATTAGCCGCTCACCCTGATATTGAGATTTTTACTGCCTCAGTTGATAGCCATTTAAATGAAAAAGGTTACATCATCCCAGGGCTTGGCGATGCAGGTGACAAAATTTTCGGTACGGTTTACTAAGGTTTAGCAGTGCAAAATAATTCTACATTTTCTATAAAAACCATTCTAACCGGTGCCCAAATGCTATTTGTTGCATTTGGTGCATTGGTACTAGTGCCTATTTTAACCGGCCTAGATCCTAGCGTAGCCTTGTTTACCGCTGGTTTAGGTACTTTGTTGTTTCAGTTTGTGACTAAAGGCCAAGTGCCTATTTTTTTAGCTTCGTCATTTGCGTTTATTGCACCCATTATTGCCTCAGTACAAATGTGGGGTATACCCGCCACTATGGGTGGTTTAATGGCGGCGGGCTTTACTTATATGCTATTAAGTTTATTGGTGAAGTTTAAAGGTACAAAAACCTTACATAAAATTTTGCCGCCAATTGTGGTAGGCCCAGTGATTATGGTAATTGGTCTAGCGCTTGCGCCTGCGGCGGTTAATATGGCCATGGGTAAAAGTGGCGATGGTGGCACACAAATTATTGCCTACGACAGCGCTATTATTATCTCTATGTTCTCATTGCTCGTTACTTTAGTGTTTGCCGTGTGGGGTAAAGGGGTATTTAAATTAATACCTATTTTAGCCGGTGTTGTTGCCGGTTACACGCTATCGTTATTTATGGGTATAGTGCAATTTGAAGCCGTAAGTAATGCACAGTGGTTAGCTGTGCCAAACTTTGTGTTACCAGAGTTTAAGTGGCAAGCCATATTATTTATGGTGCCGGTGGCAATTGCGCCTGCTATTGAACACATTGGCGACATGATGGCAATTAGCCAAGTTACAAAAAAAGACTATTTGAAAAAACCAGGACTACATCGCACCTTATTTGGTGATGGTTTAGCCACGTCTGCCGCATCCTTATTTGGCGGCCCACCGAACACCACTTACTCAGAGGTAACCGGTGCGGTAATGCTTACTAAAAACTTTAACCCTAAAGTAATGATGTGGACTGCCATTATCGCAATTTGCTTAGCATTTGTTGCTAAAATGGGCGCTAGTTTGCAAACCATTCCGGTGCCAGTAATGGGCGGAATAATGATTTTATTATTTGGCTCTATTGCGGTTATTGGTTTAAACACCTTAGTTAAATCGGGCGATGACTTAAGTGAACCGCGCAATTTAAGTATTGTGGCACTCATTTTAATTTGTGGTATTGGTGGTATGTACATAGGTAGTAGTGAGTTCAGCCTAGAAGGTGTGAGCTTATGTGCTATTTTAGGCATAGTATTAAACTTAGTATTACCCAAAGCACAGAGCAACCAGAGTTAAGTTTGCACTGTGGTTAAAAATATTGCACCAAAAAAGCGCATTTTAAATGCGCTTTTTTTTTAACCTACTAAAAAGTAACAATAAATAATATTGGTCTAGTAACTGCATTTCCTTAGTCATACCCTATAGTTGACTCAGGGATTGTTATATGGAGACCAAGAGTGTGGATATAAATGCTTTTTTAGTAAAACACCAACTGCCGTTGAAATATCAGTATATTAGCGAGCAGTATTTTTCTGCTATTGCGCAGGACATTCTAACCAGTAAAAAAACAGCCCCTATATTTGTCGCAATTAATGGCTGCCAAGGCTCAGGAAAAACCACACTTGGTGATTATTTAGTAACTTGGTTTAGCCAAAATACCCACCTAAACTGTGTTGCGCTTTCTATTGATGACTTTTATTTATCAACTCAAAAACGCCAACAGTTAGCGCAAGATGTGCATTGTTTATTCGCCACTAGAGGCGTTCCGGGTACACATGATGTTGCGCTGATGGATAACACCATTAGCCGTTTATTAAATACTGAAGTAAATGTACCGCTGCCGCGTTTTGATAAGCAACAAGATGAACCCGTAGCAAAAAATAAATGGTTAACTAATAGTCAGCCGATCGATGTTGTTATTTTAGAAGGGTGGTGTGTAGCCAGTGAACCACAGCAGCCTTTTACTTTAGTTGAGCCTATTAACGAGCTAGAAAAATCATACGATCAACAAGGGTTATGGCGTCGCTGTATTAACAGCTGTTTAGCCAATGAATATAAAACCGTTTTTGATAAAATCGATTACACAATTATGCTCAAAGCCCCGAGTTTTGATGATGTGTTTGCGTGGCGCCAAGAGCAAGAACACAAGTTAATTGCCAAACAAGGGCAGGGCGCAGGCACTATGACTGATGAGCAGTTATTGTGGTTTATTTCTCATTTTGAACGCATCACGCGTGAAAACCTCAACACCCTTAGTGCTAAAGCAAATGCACTTATAGAGCTCGATAGTAATCGAGATGTAACTGCGATGGTGCTTACAAGCGATAGTATTGTACAACCTATCATTTTTACCGATTTAGATGGCACATTACTCAATCACAGAGATTACAACACCGATGCGGTAGATACCTTATTACAAGAGCTGCAATACAGCGGTGTACCTGTGGTATTTAATACCAGCAAAACATTTAGTGAAGTAGTGGCACTGCAACAAGCGCTTAATATTACACAGCCTTTCATTGTTGAAAATGGCTCGGCTGTTTATATTCCTAAAAATTATTTTAATCTCAGGCCAATTGGCTGCAGCGAATACCAAGGCTACTGGTGTTACTCGTTTGCTGCACCCATTAGCAATTTATGGACTGATTTAAAACGCTTAAAAAAAGACTACGGCGACCAATATAGTTTGTTTAGTGAGCTGACCAGTGAGCAGGTAATGAAAATGACAGGATTAAACCAGCTACAAGCAACGCAAGCACAAACCCGTCAATACTCAGATCCGCTCTACTGGCATGGCGATGAGCAGCAACTAAATGAATTTATCAATGCGCTATCAGTATATGGCTACGAGGTTAAAGTAGGCGGGCGCTTTGTTCACATTGGAAAAAATACCGATAAAAGCATGGCTCAGCAATGGTTAGTGCAGCAGTTTAATACGCAGTTTACTAAAGCGCTGAGCATTATTGCGCTAGGGGATAGTGAAAACGATAAGCAAATGCTAGAAGAGGCTGATATCGCCATCATCATTACCAATCCAGAGAGTAAAAAGCCAGTTAAATTAACCTATAACAAAGCGCGCTATTCTCAATTGCCGGCACCGCTAGGCTGGGTTGAAGAAATTACAGCACTACCTTGTATTAACAGTATTTTACCCAGTTCTGAGGAGTATAGTTTACATGGCTGATTTTTATCAAAATGGCATTATTACAACACTACATAACATTGCCAATAGACCCGTAGACGATTTAGAAAAAGAGTTACTTGGCTTTAGTAAACAGCGACCAATGGGGCTTATATTGCCTTCATTATTTAGTGAGTTAGAAGGCCCTGCTTTACAAAATATTGTTAAAGAGCTGCAACAAGTACCGTATTTATCGCAAATAACTATAGGCTTAGACAGAGCCGACGAAAGCCAGTATCGCTATGCATTGAACTTTTTTAAATCGCTTGATCAAAACCATAAAGTGTTGTGGAACGATGGCCCACGTTTGCAGGCGCTCGATAAAGAGCTTCAAGCCTTAGGTGTGGCGCCACGTGAGCTCGGTAAAGGCCGTAATGTGTGGTATTGCATGGGCTATAAACTCGCTACCGCGGAGGTTGAGTCAATAGCACTACATGATTGCGATATTTTAACTTATGACCGAGGCTTATTAGCGCGATTAATTTATCCCGTTGCACATCCTCGATTTAACTATGAATTTTGTAAAGGCTTTTACCCGCGTACTGCCAATGGAAAAATAAATGGTCGAGTATCGCGTTTACTGGTTACTCCGTTATTACGCTCGTTTAAAACCATATTAGGCAGCAGAGACTACCTTGAGTATATGGACTCGTTTCGTTACCCATTAGCCGGTGAATTTTCGTTTAGACGCGATGTATTAAACGATATTCGTATTCCTAGTGACTGGGGATTAGAAATTGGCGTATTAAGCGAGATGTACCGTAATTACTCCCATAACCGCCTATGCCAAGTTGATATTGCCGATAATTACGATCATAAACACCAAGAATTATCGCTGGATGACCAAACTGCTGGCCTTTCTAAAATGTCGATTGATATAACCAAAGCGTTATTTAGAAAGCTAGCGACTCAGGGGGTTACCTTTACCAGCGAAACCATTCGCTCATTAAAAGCGACTTATTACCGCATTGGTTTAGACTTTATTGAAACCTATCATAATGATGCGTTAATGAACGGCTTAACACTTGATATTCACCAAGAAGAAAAAGCGGTAGAAATGTTTGCACAAAATATTATGAATGCTGGCCAACACTTTTTAGAAAACCCAATGGAAGCGCCATTTGTGCCGAGTTGGAACCGTGTAGCTTCGGCGATGCCCGATGTACTAGACCGATTAAAAGAAGCCGTTGAGCTTGATAACGAACAATACAGTTAAATTGGTATACTTAAACGAGGCGCCTGTGGACATAGTTAGGGAACAGTTTTTTCAACGAGTCGAACAACATTTACATACTATTTATCAAGGGGTTGAGTTACCTATGTCGGTAGCTGAGTTGGCTGAAGAATTAATCACCTTGATATTGAGTAATAACCCACTTCGAGATCCTACGCCGCACACTAATCGCTGGGATGAACAAGATATTGTTTTAATTGCCTATGGCGATTCTATAATAAATCATGAAGACAGTGAGTTAGCAGTTGGAACTCCCCTAGAGGCGCCGTTAAAAACCTTGCATCGCTTTATAAAAGAGCAGTGCGATCACCAGCTTAATGCACTGCATATTTTACCTTTTTATCCATACAGCTCAGATGAAGGATTTGCGGTAATGAACTATGCACAAGTTAATGAAGCGCTGGGCGACTGGCAAGATATTAACGCGATTGCAAAAGATGTAAAGTTAATGGCTGATTTAGTGATTAATCATTGTTCTAGCCGAAGCCTTTGGTTTGAAAACTTTTTAACCGATACTCACCCAGGGAAAGACTACTTTAAAACAGCCAGTTTAACTGATGATTTAAGCCAAGTAGTGCGCCCACGAACCTCGCCATTATTACATACGGTAGCCACAGCAAGCGGTGAAAAGCATGTATGGTGTACATTTAGTCATGATCAGGTGGATTTTAATTTTGAAAACCCTGAGGTTTTAAAAGAGTTTGTTGGCATTATTCGCCACTATTTAGATAACGGTATTCGCCTATTTCGCCTTGATGCTGTGGCCTTTTTATGGAAAAAACTCAACACCAGTTGTATAAACTTGCCACAAACCCATGAAGTGGTGCGTTTACTGCGAACGCTGATTGAGCATGCTGAGCCCAGTGTGGTGATTATTACCGAAACCAATATTCCTAATCAAGAAAACCTATCTTACTTTGGTAATGCCAACGAAGCCCATGCAATTTATAACTTTGCTTTGCCGCCGTTGTTATTGCACACTTTACTTAGTGGTGATAGTACCGCGCTTAAGCACTGGATGATGAGCATGCCGCCAGCGCAAAACGGTACCGCATATTTTAATTTTATAGCCTCTCATGATGGCATTGGTTTGAGGCCAATTGAAGGCTTATTACAACCGAGTGAAGTTGCTTCGTTAGTAAGTACGACCATGCAATTTGGGGGTCGTGTTTCAATGCGCACCAGTCACGATGGTACACATACCCCCTATGAGCTAAATATTGCCTTGTTTGATGCCTTACAAGGGACGCATAATGGCGCAGATAAATATGGGCTTGAGCGTTTTTTGTGTGCCCATGCCATTATGTTTGCTATGGAAGGAATACCGGGGTTATACATACATAGTTTACTTGGCACAACTAATGACTATGAGCGCTTTGAAAATTCGCAGCACAATCGCGCAATTAATCGTCATCGCTGGCAAGAATCAAAATTATTAGCGGCTATTGAAGAAAAATACAGCCACCATTACCAGGTGTTCAAGGGAATAAAACAGTTATTATCAGTGCGTAAAAGGCAAGCTGCATTCCACCCTAATGCTACACAATTTACTTTGCACTTAGGAGAGGGGTTATTTGGTTTTTGGCGACAAAGTATAGACCGCCAACAAAGTATTTTTTGTGTTTATAATATTAGCAGTCAGCCACAAAGCTTAACCTTAGCCGACTTAAACTTAATAAATACCCAGCAATGGGTTGAGCTAATTTCTAATACAACACTCGATGACGCGTTACAAACCATGCAGTTAGCACCCTATCAAACGCTTTGGCTATCTAATAAGGCATAAATAACGCAAACAATTACATTCAGAGTTTTAAATAAAGTAACCGCACTGTAAAGGGGCTTTACAGTGCTATTGTTTAAGCGCTAAAAGTAGATTTTCTATTGTGAATTTATGCCAGTCAGCGCGTGTTTTACTAAACTGTATAAAGTTTATTTCTGCTAGACCTGTTGTATTTATCGCCGTATATAAGGGGGTGTTTTCATCAGTAAGTGGGTCAAAAATATCAGCTGAACGATGAAGCAAAGGACTAAGTTTTGGTTGCGTATGGTTGTCGAACAGATTAACCAGAGCATAAGCACCTAACAAAACATGACCTCCTATAGATACATCAAGCTCTGAACCATTATTAGGTGGAACCTCCCAGTTAATACCGCCCACAATAACCTGAGATTGCATGTTTAGCTGTTTTAATGCCCTTTTTGCGCCAAAAGCAATGGCGTCATTTGCACACCAAATAATGTTAATTTCAGGGGCTTGATGCATATACGCCAAAGTTTTTGTAAACCCTTCTTGTTCAGACCAATTGGCAACCTCTTTAGCGATTAAAGTAACTTGCGGCGTTTGCGCTAAAAAATCCATTAACCCTTGAGTGCGCATAATAGAAGCAGGCGTTGCATAGTCGCCTAATAACGCCAATATATGTGCGCTAGTTGTTGTTTTATTGGTAAACTTTTTATAAAGCTGCTGCATCAATGATTTACCTGCAACGCGATTATTTGGGGTAATACTACCGACTATGTTAGTGCCATTTTTACGTAACATATCAAGTGACGTAGGCGAAGGGCGATTTAATAAAAAGTAAATAGGGACATGTTTACTGTCTATTTTAGAGAGGTACTTACTGGTAACATTCTTTTCGTTTACGAGGATCAGGTAATCGGGCTTATCATTTATAGCCTGCTGAATAAGCTCTTTCATTAAAATATGATTTCGGTTGGCGTATTTTATCGTTAATGTAACATCTAAATCAGTGGCTGCATTTTGCATGATTTTAGAAACATCAAACCAAAAGTTTCCGGTGCTGTTCTGTGCATTTTCCGTGTTAGAAAAACCAGGGTTAATAAATATGACTTCTAGGGCATAAGCACTATAACTACCCAACAGAAGGCAGGTAAACGTTAGCAGGCGGTATAATTTAAACAAGGACATACATTTCTCTGTAAACTTTTTAAAGCCCAATTTTATCCTTGTGGAAGTGCTCCGTATGACATCTAGGCGTTATGCTATATAATACCTCAGTAAGTTTAGTATGTATGCAACAATTATTTTTTAGGGTGTATTAATGAAAGCAGTTTTGTTGTTAATGGTATTAATATTTAGTCAAACAGTTGCCGCAAATGAAATGAGCGACTTAGAAAAGACCATGAAAAACATTGGGCTTGCTTATAAACAAAGTGTTGAAGCAACCCAGTTAGCAGAATTTAATGGCGCTATCGATGAATTTATTAAATTGATAGAGCAAAGTAAGCAAGCCAAGTTTTATAAAGAAGCTGAAAAGTCGGTGCAAGGGCTAGATAAGGTGCTTATTCAAGCCCAGTTAGCCAAAAAAGTAGCGAACGAGCAGGGGCTTGAGTCGGCAAAAAAACCACTTAAGGCGATTGATAATTTGCGCAAAAAATATCACGAATTACACGAGCCTCCAGGCTTTTTTGAATTATTGTTTGGAAAATAAGGATTAGTAATGGAAATTTCGGTTTCAATGTTAGATGGTCAAAAGTTAAGTGCTAAGTTTGGTGAGCATGAAGTTATAAGCGATCAAAGCATAAACGCTGGTGGTGATGCAGAACATCCAGAACCGTTTGACTATTTTTTAGTAAGCATGGTGTTGTGTGCTGGTTTTTATGCGCGTAAATTTTGTCAGCAAAGAGAGATCTCGACCGAGGGGATGACACTGACACAAAATAACGAAAATGTAGGTGAAAACGGTAAGAAGCTTTTTTCAATCGAAATTGGCTTGCCAGAAGGTTTCCCAGCTAAATATAAAAAAGCGCTGATTGCTGCGGTGAATACATGTACCGTGAAAAAGGTTATTCAAGCAGTGCCTGAGTTTTCTGTTGTAGTTAAATAAACAGACCCTAATAATAATGCCGAGTATAAACTCGGCATTATTTTATCTTGCTACTTTTTCTTCATACCCTGCACAGCTTTAAATCTAGGGTTATCTTTACATATCACGAATACTCGCCCTTTGCGCTTTACAATTTGACAACCTGGTCGTTGTTTTGCACTTTTTAATGAACTTAAAACTTTCATTTGCTTTCCTTTTTAGCTGTAGAGAGGTTTTTAAACCGACGATTAAATTGCGCAACGCGTCCATCAGTAGCGAGCGTTTTTTGTTTGCCTGTATAAAATGGATGTGAGTCACTTGAGACATCAATAGGAACATAAGGGTATGTTTTACCCTCAATTTCTATGGTGCGATTGGTTTTAATGGTTGAACCAATAATAAAGTAAGAATCAGCTGCAGTATCATGAAAAGCAACCACATGGTAATCAGGGTGAATATTGGGCTTCATAAAATGCCTTAGTGTTATGTGATAGTATATCATTTAATCTAACGTATTTATTTTCCCTTTGCAAATCATTTTAAATAGCCTTAAACGCAGTGTAATTGCTGTGTATTTGCACAAAACAGTCAAAAAATAAGCACTTAGATCAAAAGTACTGGCTATTAGTATTTAGGCTGCTATAACTAGACTCAGCGAACAAAATAATAAGAATTTAATAACGTTAATAGAGGTAGTTTTATGAGTGACGCTCAGGCACAACAAAACCAAATCGACCAAGGAGTCATGGATACTCTCAGAGAGCGTGACCACAGTATATTGGCTAAACAAGTTGATTCGTTAGGGTGTTCTCATAACGACATCATTGAATTACTTGCTCATTATTTAGCATTAAGCGAACAAGAAGATGATGAATTATTTGACGATTGGTTTGACGCGCTTTCAAAAGAACAACACACCGTATTAAAAGTATTTGAAGTTTATCGTGGGCAGTACGAGCACCAGAACTAATCCGTTTGGTTGTAATAGCCATTTTATTTAAGATGATGCCGGCTGCTAAGGATGTAATTTAATGTTAACAAAAGTGTGTGTTTTTATCCCTAAGCAAAATAAATAATCACACTTTTTAATACAATAGTATGTACTTTTTCTCTTGATGATTTTTCATCTAACTAATTGATGTATAAAGCTTTGCAATGAGTTAAACTTATTTATATAAACAGTAGCCCTCACTATGTTTAATAAATATACTACTTTTATTGGGTGAACAAAGAAAAGGATCATTCTAATGCCGCACTTAAATGAAATACGCAAAAGAAACAACGTCAAAATAATTGGCAAGGGTGATAAAACCTTGGTTTTGGCTCACGGATTTGGTTGTGACCAAAATATGTGGCGGTTTGTTACTCCAGTGCTTGAGCAACATTTTACTTTAGTGCTGTTTGATTATGTAGGCTCTGGTAAGTCTGATATTTCTCAATACAACAAAAAGCGTTATTCAACCCTTGATGGCTATGCCAAAGATGTACTTGAGATATGTGACGCACTTGATCTTAGCGATGTGACTTTTATAGGTCACTCTGTTAGCGCAACAATTGGGGCACTTGCCGCCATTGAGCAGCCAGAGTTATTTGCTCAGCTAGTTATGATTTGTCCTTCACCGTGCTTTTTAAATTTACCCCCTGATTATTTTGGCGGGTTTGAAAAACAAGACTTGCACGAACTACTTAACCTGATGGATAAAAATTACATTGGCTGGGCCAATTACTTAGCACCTTTGGTTATGGGGAGCTCTCACCCTGATGAATTTATAGCGGAACTATCGGGAAGCTTTTGTTCAACCGATCCACTGATTGCAAAAACCTTTGCAGAAGCCACTTTTTTATCTGATTATCGCGCGACGCTTAAACATATAAAACAGCCATCATTAGTTTTACAAAGTGAACACGATGCTTTAGCCGCGCCATCTGTAGGCGAATTTGTCGCAAATGAAATACCTAACGCGACGCTCCAAGTTATAAACGCACATGGTCATTGTATTCATATGACTCATCCAGAAACAGTCGGCCGTTCGATTATTGATTTTGTGAGTTAGCCGTAATGCCACTGTATCAATTAGATAATAATAAGGTTGCGGATTTCTCTGCTGATTACTTTTTAAATGGCGCATTGGTGACCAATGCGGATAACGTGATTGTTTATGTAAATACTTATTTTAAAAAGGAATTACACTGGCATTGCAATGAGTTGCTGGGTAAGTATATTGATAAAATTTTAACTAAATCTTCAAAAATATTTTTACAAAGCTATGTGCTTCCTACCTTACTGCACGAAAAGCAATGCCAAGAAATGCAGTTAATTATGCTCAGTGCTCAAGGGGAGCGGATTGCAGTTACCGTTAATGCACAGCTTGATGAAAAAGGGTATATATACTGGAGCTTTTTTAATGCTACGCAGCGAGATAAGCTCTACGATGAGTTGATAAACACACGGGAAAAGCTAGAAGCACAAACCGAGCGCTTGCAATCTTTAGCGTCTACCGATGAGCTAACATCGCTATTAAACCGACGTGAAATGGATTACCGCAGTGTTTTATTACTCGAACAAGCAAAAAGAACACACCGCTCAGTTGCACTTTTAGTAATTGATATTGATAATTTTAAACAGATCAACGATACCTATGGGCATTTACAGGGCGACAGGGTGCTAAAAGAGCTAGGCCAATGTCTTAAAAAAATAAGCAGACAAACTGATTTAGTTGCACGTTATGGTGGGGAAGAGTTTTTAATTATGTTACCCGACACCCATAGCGCAGATACCTTAATATTTTGCCAAAGGCTACACCAACTAATTGCTGAAATTAAAGTAGGTAGTGAAGGGCTAACAGTCAGTATTGGTGCATGTATGAGTGATAGTGACAGCACGTTTACTGAACTGTTTAAGCATGCTGATAACGCTGTTTATCAGGCTAAGGCAAACGGCAAAAACACTACTTACATGCATTCTTAATATTCGAGTGATTAAGCAACAATGTTGTTTGGCTCTTTTTACAGGCAGTGCTTGCTTAACCCTTAATTATGGCAACGAGCAGTTATTTTTAGCCAATGGAGATGCTAGCGAGACTTCAGGTTGCCAAATTCGCTGCCAAATATTACCGGCATTACTAAAGCTAGGGCGCTGAGAGAGTCGCTCAAAACTACCCACTTTAATACCCGAGTCAGCTTGTTCACCTACCACAAAGTTAAATACGTATTGGCATTCCATACCCATTCTTAAATCTGACAAAATCACGTTATCGGTTTGCTGGCGAATAGAATAAAACCCTTTTGTAAACCATTGTAGCCTTTGTATGCCCCATTGGTTGTCAATAGGCTTAATTAAAGACGGTGTTGTATTGTAGGCATTTAAGGTTACATCACTGGGCGAGTCAAACACGGAGGCGTAACCCTCGTAGTAGTGACCGTCAGACATCACCACTACACGCCAAAGTAAAGTAGTGAGCGGGGCAGGCGTACTAATATAGCCGGTTGCGTTAATATCGCGATTGTTCAGTGCTGTTTTTACTGTGTCGTCAATATTGAGTTTAAACACAAAGGCAAGGCATAAATAGGCTGTGCTTAGGCTAAGTGTAATTGCATTGATTTTATAGGCTTTACTTGTGCTTATTTTAGGTAATAAAGTAAAAGCTAAACCAATTAATAACGGTAAGGTGTAAAGGGGGTCAATAATAAACATGCTGGATACCGCAAAAGGGTATTCACTTAAGGGCCACATTAGCTGAGTACCATAAACGGTGAGTGAATCTAATAAAGCATGTGTTGATAAGCACAAAAAAACTAACCAAAACCAACGAGCTTTATAAGCCTGCATGCCTGTGTGTATTTTTAATATTAGCCACACAATCAGCGGGCTTATTAATAAATGCACAAATAAAGAATGGCTAAAGCCGCGATGATAGGTAAATGCCTCTACACTACCGCCATAGGGTAAAAATACATCTAGATCGGGTAAAGTGCCTAAAATAGCGCCCCACGCAACGGCTTTTCTACCTACTTTATTGCCTAGTACCGCGTAGCCTACGGCACTGCCTAATGCGACTTGTGTTAAAGAATCCATACTACCTCATCCAAATAATGCAACTGCAGTGTTTATACTCAGCTTAATCTTAAAACCGTCAATAATGTAAATTATTTCATTAAGTTGCTCTTTAAACCCAATTTAAAAGCGATTTATAAACTTAGTCGCGGTTGTATAAAATCTAAAAATGCAACGATACGGGAAGAAACCACCCCATTTTTGTAATAAACGCCATAAATAGATTCTCGATTATTTGGGCTACTCACGCTGTGGGGTAAAGCTTCTATTAATCGTTTTTTGGCTAAATCTTCTGCAATCATAAATTGTGAGAGAAGTGCTATGCCTTGATCAGCAATACATAAATGCCTAATGGTTTCGCCGCTGCTAGCCCTTAAATCAAAGTGCAGTGATTGCTCATGCTTCAAGGGCCATTGATTAAGAGTATTGGGCTCACTGAAGCCAATTAAGTTATGGTTTTTAAGATCTGAAACTTGCTGTAACGGTGGCGCATTTTTTAAATAATCAGCGCTTGCGACCAATTTTAATTTACTTTGGCCTAATTTTCTCGCATGCAGGTTTGAATCTTTTAAGTCTCCAATGCGAATAGCTAAATCTGTTTTGCGCTCAAGTAAATCAATAATATTGTCGTGTGAGGTAATATCGAGCGTGATTTGCGGGTATTGCTTTTTAAATTCATTAACTAGTGGCGCTAGTTGATGTAAAACAAAAGGGCTTGCTGCATCTATACGCAAGTGCCCGCTAGGTGCTTGCTTAAGTAGCTTTATTGTTTCTTCCCCTAAGAGCAGCGTGTTTAAAGCCTTTCGCGCATATTCTATGTATATATGCCCTTCCTCGGTCAGTTCTAAGCGCCGAGTTGTTCTGTTTAGTAATGTGCAGTTTAGCCTGCTTTCGAGGCGAGATAGCGCTCTTGAAACCTTAGCTACATTTAAATCAAGTAAACTAGCCGCACCGGAAAAACTGCCACAATCAACAATAGTAATAAACATTTCTAGATCTTCAGTTTTAGCTTGAACAGGCATAAATTCACTCATTTATATTTGCAAAATAAACAAAAGTATTTTGCCATTTATGCTATTTATTGCAAAGGAGTTTTTACACACACTATGCATCTATATTAAAAATGAGGATGTATTTATGCCATTGGCTTTATGGGCGCTTACCTTAAGCGCATTTGCAATTGGAACAACCGAGTTTGTTATAGTGGGTTTAGTGCCAACTATTGCAAACGATTTAGGCGTGAGCTTACCATCAGCAGGCTTACTAGTGAGCTTATATGCAGTTGGTGTAGCTATTGGCGCACCGGTACTCACTGCATTAACGGGTCGCTGGAACCGAAAAGTGGTACTTATAAGTCTTATGGGCTTATTTGTTATGGGTAATTTATTAGCTTGGCAAGCGCCGAGTTACGAAACACTAATACTGGCGCGCATACTAACAGGATTAGCTCATGGTGTATTTTTCTCTATTGGCTCAATGATAGCAACAAGCTTGGTAAGTAAAGACAAAGAGGCGAGCGCTATCGCAATTATGTTTACCGGCCTTACGGTAGCGCTTGTAACGGGTGTGCCATTAGGAACATGGATTGGCCAGCACTTTGGGTGGCGTGCAACTTTTTTAGTGGTTTCGGCATTAGGTTTAATTGCGCTAATTGGCAGCGCTATTTTAGTACCAAAAAACTTAAAGCAGTCTATTCCGGCGACGTTTAAAGAGCAGCTACAGGTTATTGTTAAGCCGCGCTTATTGCTCGTTTATTTAATGACTATATTAGGCTACGGCGGTACGTTCACCGCGTTTACTTATTTAGCGCCTATATTAGAGCAGCAAACTGGCTTTGCACCATCCGCTATTGGTTTAATAATGCTGGTTTATGGTGTGTCGGTGGCTGTTGGTAATATATGGGGCGGAAAATTAGCCGACAAGCGAGGCCCAATTAGCGCACTGAGTATTATATTTAGCGCGTTAACAATTATTTTATTGGCTTTCACCTTTACTATGGAATCAAAAGTAGCCGCAGTGCTGACTATTTTAATATGGGGGGCATTTGCATTTGGTAATGTACCAGGTTTGCAGCTTTATGTAGTAAAACAGGCAAAAAAGCATACTCCTAATGCGGTAGATGTCGCATCGGGCTTAAACATCGCAGCGTTTAATATTGGAATAGCCTTAGGCTCTGTTACAGGGGGGCTTGTAGTCGAGCATATGGAACTAAAAGATACCGCATGGATTGGGGCCGTTGTTTCATTACTGGCTTTAATAGTCACTCGATACAGTGGCAGGCTAGATAAACATAATGTTCAGGCTCAATAAAGCCGAACTCATATAGGTTAGTCTTGAAATAAAAATTAATGACCTCAGTATTCGCATGAGGTCAAAATTTTAAATCAAAAAAGTAATAGGTGTATTTAGTAAACGCGTCGTTTGAATTTTAAACCTATTATTAAACAAGGATAAAGCTATGACACAACGTGTAATTGAAATGCCAGATTTAGGTATGGGTACTTTTCGTTTAGAAGGTAAAACAGCTTATGAATCTGTAAAAATGGCGTTAGAAGTTGGATTTCGCCACATTGATACCGCGCAAATATATGGCAATGAAGAGCAAGTTGGCCAAGCAATTAAAGACAGCAATATTCCTCGTGAAGAATTATTTATAACCACCAAAGTATGGAATAACAAGCTCAACAAAGCTGACTTTGTTGACAGTGTTAAATCATCTTTAGAGAAGTTACAGCTTGATTATGTCGACCTATTGTTAATTCACTGGCCAGCGCCCGCAAATAATGAACCCATGAGTGAATATTTAACCGAGCTGCTGTTAACTAAAAAGCTGGGGTTAACTAAACATATTGGTGTATCTAACTTCACCATTGCCAACTTAAATGAGGCAATGCAAACCTTAGATCCTCGCGAAATATTCACTAATCAAATTGAGGTACATCCATATTTAACCAACACTAAACTGCGCGCTTTTTGCGATCAACATAAAATTCATGTTACCGCCTATATGCCATTTGTTGTGGGTAAGGTATTAACAGATCAAACCATTATTGATATTGCTAACAAGCACGATGCAACGCCAGCGCAAGTTGTTATTGCATGGGAAAATGCCAATGGCATGACCACTATTCCATCATCGACTAAGCGTAAAAACTTAGAAGATAACTTTAACGACAAAGTTAAACTTGATGATGAAGACATAGCACGTATAGATGGCCTTGACTGCAACGACCGCCAAGCATCGCCAGACTTTGCACCGCAGTGGGATCAATAACCAAAGAGCTAAAGCTAAAACAGGTGCAGTAAAGCTGCACCTTTATTTTTTAAACAAGGAACACCCATGTTAACGGTAATTGCCACACTATCGAGTGAAAATAGCGATGCAGAGCGCCTTTTAACCGAGCTCGAAAACTTACAACAGTCCTCTCGCCAAGAAGTAGGCTGCCTGCGTTACGAGCTATCAATTAAAAGTGAGGCTGAGCAAACTAGCTATTTAGTGAGTGAGCAATGGGCGTCTAATGAGCATTTCGAAGCCCATAAAAACGCACCTCACTTTAAAGCCTTTGGTGATGCAGTCGGTGCATTTATTACCTCTACCAATATTGATGTGTATAAAACCATTGGTTAACAGCACAAAACTAATAGCCAAGTAGGAGTTGTAACTTTTATTTAATCGATAAGTCGTATTTTAAAATAAGGGCATCAATATAGCGGCTTCGTAATGTGAGTTGCTTTTCGTGATCGGCGCCATGGCTAAGGGCTTTATTTAAAAGCTTCATGGCAGGGTGAATGCGAGTGCGCTCATCCTTATCTAAACTGGCTTTGCTGCGCAGTTCGGTTATATCGTCTACTAATAATCTGCCAATATCCACAGCCACAATTTCGTCAATTAAGCCATTTTGGGTAAGCACCCCATATTTGCTGCATAGAAATTGTTGCCAAACTTGCTGTAAATGTTCTTCTATTTCACAGCCAAACAATTCTTCGTTAAATATAAAGCCTTGCTGTGCAAGCTTAGCCAAGCATTGGGAATAGTGCTGAGCAAACAAATTAAACGCCTGATTAGATGACTCAATTTTTTGCTTTATAACTCCTTGTCCCCAGTTTACGCAGCCACGGGGATAATAATCGTCGTATTCTTCACACTCATATAAGCCTGAGTAAGAGCTGCAACTCATCTGGTTTTTAATGCAATAACTTGGCTTAGGAAAAATGCTTTGAGCTTGCCAATCTTCAAGAGTTTCAGTGTCTATGTTGAGTGCTTGGCATAACTCATCAGTGTGATAAAAGTGAGTGCTTAAATAGTCAGATAAACGCATAGTGGCTCGCTTAATAGTAAAAAACAAAATACTGTTTATTTATACAGTTGTTTATTTTGTATCATCAAACCTAATAACACAAGCCATTTTATAATTAAATACTGGCTATCACTGCAAATAGCGCGGTAAATATGGTACAAATAGGCCAAGTATTAATAACAATGATTTTTTTATGCGCACCCTAGAACAAATTAAACAAGCAAGCCTTATTACTGCAATTAAAACACCTTACTTAGCCAATGGTGAGATCGATCTTGCAAAGTATGATGAACTCGTTGAAATACAAATTGCAGCGGGTGTTGACGGCATAGTTGTTGGTGGCACCACCGGTGAAGGCCAGTTAATGAACTGGGAAGAGCACTTAATGCTAATTGCGCACAGTGCCAATAAATTTGGTGATAAATTATTGATTGTAGGTAACACCGGAAGTAATAATACGCGCGAAGCAATTAAAGCAACAAGATATGGTTTTGCCAGCGGCATGCATGCCTCATTGCAAATTAACCCTTACTACGGGCGGACATCAATTGCCGGTGTTAAAGAGCACTTTAAACGAGTGCTTGATATTGGTCCGGCGTTTATTTACAACGTAGCAGGGCGCACAGGCCAAGACCTCACCCCTGATATTATTGAACCACTGGCCCAGCATGAGCACTTTATTGGTGTTAAAGAATGTGGTGGCAATGAGCGTATAGCGCACTATGAACAACAAGGTATTGCATGTTGGTCTGGTAATGATGATGAAGCACACGATGCACGCCATATCCATAAAGCACATGGTGTTATTTCAGTTACGTCTAACCTGATCCCAGGGTTGTTCCGTCAATTAATGGATAGTAAAAATGATGCGCTTAATAACTCATTACAACCATTAATGAACTGGCTGTTTTGCGAGCCAAACCCAATTGCCATTAACACCGCGATGATCATGACAGGTGCGGTTAACCCCGTTTTTAGAATGCCTTACGTGCCGCTTAACGATGAGCAACAGCAACAAGGTGAAACGCTAATTAATCAGCTTAATGAGCAAGATTTTGTCGGTAGCCGAGCGCAGTGTGTGGATATTAGTAAAGTTTTGATTTTATCTTAAACCGTTAGACTATTTATTAACTAACCTGAACTTTGGTTAAGAGATTTACTAACACATTGAATTATGGTGATATTTTAATTTATTCTCTCTAGCCAGAGATTTTCAATGAAAACAAGGCGAATTTACGCGCCAATAGCTGGCCTATTGCAAGTAAATTCAAGGCAGTTAGCGCTGAAAATAGCTGCTAGAGATAGATTTATTATCCAGAGTTCAGGTTAACTACTAAATTTTCAAAGCAGCCTACTGTAAACACAGAGGCTGCTTTTTTATATCACTGCCAATAGTAGTTGAGTTTAAGCTGCCACATAGCTGAATTGGCATGTGTTACCGCTAATCTAATATCAATATCTTGGCTAATAGGCACTGCCAGTTCTAGTTTGGTTTGCGCTGGGTTTTTAGCATTTAAGAATGACTTTTCATAGGATGCTCTGAGTTTAATACCTGAGTCAGTACCAGTAATAATCCCCACCTCTACCGACGAATCATAAAAGTGGCTATTTTTAGCTAAATCACCCAAGTAACCATTAACTAAGCTATAGGCTAAGGTGTTGTTGCTAAATTGCCAAGCTTGTCCGGCTCCCCCCATAACAAAACTACGTTTACAGGTTCTGCACAGTGCTGGTTGTCTGTCGAATCCCACATTGATTTTCCATGACCACTTAGATTCATTAGCCCAAGACAATTGGCTTGGATTGAATGACTCCAAATCTAATAAATGAATTTTGTTTATGTAAGTTTCGCCATCTGTAAACATCAGTTCGGTATCTAACATTTCTAAATTAGAAAATGGAATGCGGGCAATATCAGAGGCAAGGGTATCAAAATAGCTCAGCCTAAAACCCAGAGTGTACTGTGTTTGCTCAGCCGTGTGCATCGCAGAAATTGAGCTGTTAGAGGGCTTTTGGCCTTTATGTGGAGGCTGCTGGGTAAATTGAAATTTAACTTTGTTTTCGCCCATGGGTAGCTTTAAGCGCGCTTTGATTAGCGCATTTTTTAACTCACTTATTTTTACAGGAGTTTGCTTTTGAATTTGTTTCACTTGTACAAGTTCAAATAAAGCGCCAATAATGGCTTTTTGAGACTGCACTGGCAAAGCTAAAAACGATTCGTTTTTAAGTACTGCTGATTCGGCAAAGATTTGTTTGGCAAAGCTGAGCTCTTTTTCACTTAAAGATTGCACATATTTTGAAAATACAGTGTCGCGCGAGGGAGTAAATGTGATGTTTTTAACCGCTGATTGCCCTTGGTAAGTGGCCGAGTTTAACCTTGAAAAAATAGTGGCAGGTATTACCCAAGGAGAGCTTTCGCTAGTTAGTTGATCGCCAATAATCAACTCAACAATTTGTGCGAGATGAAACGCGCAGTTTTCATCGGCAAAGTAATAATCAAATTCAGTGCCTAAAATCTCCCATAAGTGATTAGCAATAAAAGCCACATCGCGCTCGTTTAGATTTAGGGTATATTCCCATAAATCTCTTAACTCTATTTCGCCGTAATTATGCTGGTGGCGGTAAAATAGTTGATCTGAAAAACCAGCTTTATAACCACCAAATAAGCCTTTAAGAATATAAACTATGCCGTTTTCATTGTCAGGAACATGTGCGCCATAGTTAATACTGTAATCTAATAATTTGTTTTTTGATTCGGTTGAGCGATTAAGTTTAAGTAATAAATGACCATATAACGATGCGGGGTTACTCATATAACCAGAGGCAAATACTAAACTAACAGAGTGAATTGCTTGCTGCTCTCGCCATTGCTGTAACTTTGGACACTCTGCAGCTGGTATTGAAAAGGTTAAACCTTGCTCTTTAAGCCATTGGTAACGCGCAGGGTAGCGACATTGTGTTAAGGGCTGGTTATTAAAAGCATGGATTGTTGCTTTTAACTCGGCAACCGGATCATTACGTCCGTTATCTGCGATAAAAAAGGATGCGTTAGTAATATAACTAATAGTAGTTGGTTGATTTTTGTAATGCCCTAATTTCAACCATATTGGGTGTTTTGCTAAAACAGAGATAGATTGCGTGGCAGAACTTGAGAAGGATATTAATAAAAAAACGCTAATTAAATAAAATAAAGGTTTCATTGTTTAACCAAAAAAAAGGGCTGTTAAGCCCTTTAATTATTAGATTGCAGCGCATTGAGATGAAAAGTTAGTGGTAATTTTACCTTCAACTAATTCATAAAATGCTTGTGCATTGTCTATTGGTGCGTTTGCGTAATCGCTGCGTACCGAAGTGATAATTTGTTGATGAGCAGTTACATCACAACCACGTACGTTAAGCATTGCAGAGATATACTCGCCTTCACCCTGTGCTATTTCTTGTTCTAATACAGGAAAAGTTTGTTGAATAAACTGTGCTGTTTTTACGTTAGCGCCTTCACAGCTCTCTACTGAAGAAATGTTAGACGATACCGCGGTTGTTCCTAAATCCCAAATAATATTAGAAATTGCTGCCGCAACGCCATTGTCTGGGAAAACCATTGCACCAATACCACATTGTTGCCATGGGTTGATGCCACTTTTTGCTTGTGACGGCATTGAAACGAACGCGCTTACTAATACCGCAGCAGTTAAACATCTTTTTATCATTATTAATTTCCTTTAATTTATATACACCCCACAAAACGGGCGAAGAAGTTTACCTGTTTTGGTTATTTAAATGCAAATAGTTATGTAACACAATGTAAAATAACGGTGTAAAATTTATAAAAGTGCAATAAAATCGCGAATTAACGGGAATAAATCTTGCGAGTTAATACCATTTAGCTAACTTAAACAACAGCTGATAATCGCTAATTATCCTGCATTTTATAAATTAGCGGTTTCTGGTGTTTAAAACTAACTGTTTAAGCGATTTTACTGTATAATTTGCGACCCTTGATAATGTGGCCGCAGGTTATACAGCAATGAATTTTAAATCTTTTAGTTTTGCCCCTGAACTTATTCAGGCGTTAGACGAACTTAATTACCACACCCTTACGCCCATTCAGCGCTCAGCTATTCCGGCTGTTCGTAAAGGTAAAGACGTTTTAGCAAGTGCACAAACTGGCACAGGTAAAACCGCTGCCTTTGCACTCCCTATTATTCAAAAGTTATTTGAGTCAGATTGCAGCACTACGAATGCGCCAAGCGCCTTAGTCCTTGCGCCTACGCGTGAGCTTGCAGAGCAAATAGCGAATAACTTTAAAGACTTTGCTAAGTACACTCAGTTAAAAGTAGTGAGCTTATTTGGTGGTGTTAATACCGCAGGACAAGAAATTGCACTCAAAGAAGGTGTTGATGTTGTAGTAGCAACACCAGGACGTCTACTTGATCATATTCGTTTAGGTAACTTAAGCCTTGCTCAAGTAAAACATTTAGTACTTGATGAAGCTGACCGTATGCTTGATATGGGCTTTATTAATGATATGCAAAGCGTAATAAAAAGCTGTGCAGATGAGCGTCAAATTTTATTGTTTTCAGCTACCTTCCCAGCAGCAATTAAACAGTTCGCCTCTAAAGTGTTAAAGCAGCCTGAAATTGTTCGTGTTGATCAAACTAACAGCACCGCAAGCACAGTACAGCACGTGGTTTACCCAGTAGAAGAGCGCCGTAAGCAAGAGTTGCTTTCTGAGCTGATTGGTAAGAAAAACTGGCAGCAAGTGCTAGTGTTTGTAAACATGAAAGAAACCGCAGATGAGTTAGTAACTGAACTTAACCTAGACGGTATCCCAGCGGCAGTATGTCATGGCGATAAATCGCAAGGTAATCGTCGTCGTGCGTTGCGTGAATTTAAAGAAGGCAAAGTACGCGTGCTAGTTGCAACAGAAGTAGCGGCCCGTGGTATTGATATTGACGGTTTACCGCGTGTTATTAATATTGATTTACCTTGGCTTGCTGAAGATTATGTTCACCGTATTGGCCGTACTGGTCGTGCTGGTAACCAAGGACAAGCAATTTCGTTTGTGAGTCGCGAAGAAGAAAACATGTTGTTTGAAATTGAAACCTTAATTGGCCAAAAAATTAAACGTGTTTACTTAGAAGGTTACGAAGTAAGTAATCGTGAAGTACTGATTGATAAAATTGGTAAAAAGCCAGCGCATTTACGCCGCACCCGTGCTAATAAGCCATCAGGCCAGGCTACCGGTGAAGCGAGAGCGAAAAACCGCTCGCGAATTTCTAATGTACGTAAAAGCTTAAAAGGCGAAAAGCTGTCACTTAAAAAGTAAGACAGCTAAGCCATTAAAAAACCTGAGTTTACTCAGGTTTTTTTGTGCCTAATACATTATCGATAATAGCAGCGTACGCATAAGCAGCCGCTTCATCGTTTTGATTAGCAATAACCGACAAACCAACCGGTAAGTGGCTTACTTTGCCAACCGGTAAAGTAATATGGGTCGTCCCTGCAATGGCAGGTAATGAACTGCTACTGCCTTTAAAGTTATCGCCGTTAATAAAATCGGTTTTCCAAGCCGGTGAAACGGTGGGCGCAATTACAATATCTAGCTTATTATTGCGGTATAAATTGCTAATAGCGCGCTTTGCAAGTGCGCGATATCGCGCTTTGGTGCTTTTGTATTGTTGTTTTTCACTCAAATCAACCGCGTTAGCTTGTTGTAAAATATCTTGCTCAAAGTAGGGCATTTCCTGCTGTTTATTTGCGGTATTAAATGCGATTAACTCATCTAAACTTTTTACGGTTACCTGCGTTGGTGTTTTGCTTAAGTAGTGGTTAATTTCGGCTTTAAAGTCGTAAAGTAGGATGGCGTACTCATCAATGTAAAGCGTGCTTAAGTCATCTTTTACTGTAACATTGACAACGGTATGACCTGCGTCTTTTAATGTTTGTAACTGCTTAGCGTAAAGCTTTTGTGTTGCCACAGTAAACTTACTGGCAGGTAACGCGCCTATCCTCAGTGATGGCTTAGGCGCTATGCCATCAAGTGTTCTATTTACGTTGAGTGTCGATACATCGTCTGAGTCTTCACCTTGAATGACTGATAATACCGCGAGTGCATCTTTTAAAGAATGCGCCATTGGACCTACCGAATCTTGGCTACTAGAAAGAGGGATCACGCCTGCGCGTGAAACTTGCCCCATACTGGGTTTAATGGCGTACACCCCATTAACCGAAGCAGGGCAGGTAATCGAACCATCAGTTTCTGTGCCCAGCGCTATAGGCGCAAAATTTAAAGCAACCGCCACAGCAGAGCCTGAGCTTGAACCACACGGATTACGAGTTACATCATGGGCGTTATGGGTTTGTCCGCCAATGGCACTCCAGCCAGATGACGAATACGATGAGCGAAAATTAGCCCATTCACTTAAGTTCGCTTTGCCTAAAATAATAGCGCCTGCTTGGCGTAATTGTTTAACCACAAAGGCATCTTTATTAGTAACGTTATTTTTAAGTGCTAATGAACCCGCTGTGGTGGGTAATGTACCTGTTGTTTCAATGTTATCTTTTAGTAATACCGCAATACCATGTAAAGGGCCTGCCCATTTTCCGGCTTTAAACAGCGCATCGAGTTGTTTGGCTTGTTCAATTGCAGTGGGCTCAATACTAATTACCGCATTATATTTAGGATTGAGCTCGTTTATTCTGTCGATATAAGTGCGGGTAAGCTGCTCAGCCGTGGTGGTATTATTTTTATAGGCATTGTGAATGTCACTAATGGTTTTAAGCTCTGTATTATTATCCGCTGCGTATAAATTAGGTATTGTACAAACAAATAATGTTAAAAGTAGCCGTTTTATAATCATTGTTATTATCTATTTTGTGAAAACATAGGTTATTTTTAGCACAAAAAAACCTCACGTTGTGAGGTTTTTCGATAAAGTATAATCTAATAGAGTTAAGCGTTTTCTAACATCGATAACGCAACCGCCTCAGCGGCTTTAATGCCATCAATACCCGCTGATAAAATACCGCCTGCATAACCTGCGCCTTCACCTGCAGGGTAAAGCCCTTTGGTATTAATGCTTTGGAAAGTTTTATCGCGCTTGATGCTGATAGGTGAAGACGTACGTGTTTCTACACCCGTGAGTAAGCCATCATTGGTTGAAAAGCCACGAATTTGTTTGTTAAAGGCAGGAATTGCTTCACGTAGCGCTTCAATGGCAAAAGCTGGCAGTACTTTGCTTAAATCAGTCAGTTTTATACCTGGCGTATACGAAGGCTGTACATCCCCTAAATTAGCAGACGATTTACCTTTTAAAAAGTCACCAATCAGCTGTGCTGGGGCATCATAATTTTTACCACCCAGCTCATAGGCTTGCTCTTCTAGCTTACGCTGTAAATCGATACCAGCTAGAGGATGGCCTGGAAAATCTTTTTCTGGCGAAATACCCACAACAATAGCACTGTTCGCATTTCGCTCACTACGAGAATATTGACTCATACCGTTAGTAACCACACGGCCTTCTTCAGAGGTAGCGGCAACTACAGTGCCGCCAGGGCACATACAAAAACTGTATACGGTTCGGCCATTATTACAATGGTGTACCAATTTGTAATCGGCAGAGCCCAAAATAGGGTTACCCGCGTTATCGCCAAAGCGGCACTCATCAATCATTGATTGTTTATGTTCTATTCTAAAGCCTACTGAAAAGGGTTTTGCTTCAACATAAATGCCTTTATCGTGGATCATTTTAAACGTATCACGGGCACTGTGACCAACCGCTAAAACCACATGGCGAGTTTCAAGCTTTTCACCATTAGAAAGTGTCAGCCCTGTAACTTGGCCGTTGTCTAAATGGATATCGTCAACGCGGGTGCTAAAACGAATCTCACCACCAAGTTCTATAATTCGGGCGCGCATTTTTTCAATCATGGTTACTAGTTTAAAAGTACCAATGTGCGGCTTACTAACGTATAAAATTTCTTCAGGAGCACCAGCCTCTACAAATTCAGTGATCACTTTACGGCCATAATGTTTAGGATCTTTTACTTGGCTGTAGAGCTTACCGTCTGAGAACGTGCCTGCACCCCCTTCACCAAACTGAACGTTTGATTCGGTATTGAGGGCCTTTTTACGCCAAAAGCCAAAGGTGTCTTTGGTGCGTTCACGTACCTCTTTACCGCGCTCTAAAATGATTGGGTTAAAGCCCATTTGTGCCAGCACTAAACCGGCAAATAAACCACATGGGCCAAAGCCAATTACTACAGGACGCTCTTTAATGCTGCTATTAGCGTGTGCTACAAATTTGTAGTTGGTGTCAGGGGAGACTTTAACGTGTTGATCTTTTTCAAACGAGGCTAACAGGTGTGCTTCGTTATCTACCTCAACATCAAGCGTGTAAATCAGTAAAATGGCGCTTTTTTTACGTGCATCGTAACCGCGTTTAAACACATTGTAGCTGTGTAGCTGCTCTGGACTTATATTTAATTTATTGATGATGGCTTGGCCAATAGCATTTTCGTCATGGTCAAGCGGCAGCTTTATTTCGGTTAAACGTATCATTAATATCTCTTTTGGTGTCATAGCGGAAAGTAAATACCGCTCACAATAAGGGGAGTGCACAAAGCGCTAATTTATAAGCGCCATATATTACGTTAAATTGTTCGCTTTTGGCACATATTTATTGTGTTTTGGTAAGGGTTGGGTATGATCCGCAGCTGGTAAAATTAAATATTAGGTATTAAACCACTATGGCGTTTGTAGTCACCGAAAACTGTATAAAATGTAAGTACACTGATTGCGTATCGGTGTGCCCTGCAGATGCATTTTTTGAAGGCCCTAATTTTTTGGCTATTAGCCCAATAGACTGTATTGACTGTGGTTTATGTGTACCTGAGTGTGCAGCTGATGCCATTTATCAAGAAGATGAACTACCTGAATCGCAAAAAGAATTCACCCAGCTTAATGCAGAACTGGCAGAAATATGGCCACGTATAACGCAAGTTAAACCTGCACCAGAAGATGCCGATAGCTGGAATGGTGTGGCTAATAAATTAAAACTTCTCGACACATAACTACTTCCTAAAACTTATTATTAGCTTTTTGTTAATTTTATTGCAAATTTTAACGCGCAAGTGTTAACAAACGTACCTGTATAATTTACACTCCAGACCAAAGTTTACTTTCAACAAGTAAATAAACCTAAATGGATGTTTATGCAGTACTTTATACCTACAAAAATAATAAAATTGCTGTTGTTGATCAGCTTCAGCCTTGTTTTAACTCTCAGCCCTTATGCACTTGCCGATAAGCTTAATTATCAACTTGCACACATTAATAAAAACATTGATGTAGATGGCGTGCTTAACGAGCCGCATTGGCAAGAAGCAACCCGTGTTGCGGTAAATTATCAAGATGAGCCGAATGAAAAGGGCACACCACCGGTAAAAACCGATGCGTATATTTATGACGATGGTCATAATTTGTATGTAGCTTTTGTTGCTTATGACACCGATCCGAGTAAAATTCGTGCGGCGCTTCGTGATAGAGACACGCTTTGGCAAGATGACAACGTCGGTTTGGTAATTGATACCTTTAACGATGAGCGAACTGGCTATGAGTTTTATGTAAACCCACTGGGTGCCCAAGGCGACATTCGTATGACGGATACCGACGAGTGGGTATCTGATTTATCGTGGGATGCTATTTGGGATAGTGCCGGTACCATAAACGAGCATGGTTACGTGGTTGAAATGCGTATTCCGTTTAAAGCTCTGCGCTTTGCACAAAACCAAGCCGACTCTACTTGGGGCTTTTCGATGATGCGCAACTATCAGCGTGATGTGTTGTATCAATTATCAAGTACAGGCTTTGACCGTGATATTAAATGTAGTTTGTGTCAGTTTGACAAAATAACTGGATTTAATAATTTAGCACCGAGTAAAAATCTGCAATTAACGCCAACCTTAACTGCATTAAGAAACGATCAAAAAACACAGGTACCTGGTGCCTGGGATAACGGCGATGTAAATACAGAAGTAGGGCTTGATCTGCGTTGGGGCGTCACTAAAGATGCAGTTATTAATGCCACCATAAACCCTGATTTCTCTCAGGTAGAAACCGATTCGTTAGAACTGGATGTAAATACCACATATTCTATTTATTACGCTGAAAAACGTCCATTCTTCTTAGATGGCGCATCATATTTCAAAAGTAATTTATTTGAACTGCTTTATACCCGTACCATAGCTGAGCCTAATATTGGTGCAAAGCTCACCGGTAAAACCGATAGCCACAGTTATGCGCTAATGTTTGCTGATGACGACAACAGTAATGTTTTACTGCCCAGCAACCAAGGCTCAGGCTTTGCCAGCCTAAATGATAAAACTAAGGCGGCGGTGGCTCGATACCAATATGATATTGGCCAACAAGGCACTATTGGTGTTACTTCAACACATAGAGAAAGTAGTGATTACCATAATACGGTGTTATCGGTTGATGGCAGCTATTGGTTTAATCAGTCAGATACGCTTAATTACCAAATAGCCCATGCTGATACCAACAACTCGCAGTTTTTAGTTGATAACTACAATTTAGCAGAGTCTCAGTCTGATCGGGCTTATGCATTAAAGCTGACCCGCGATAAGCGCGATTATAAGCTTTACGCTACCTATGACAATATAGGTGAGGATTACCGCACCGATTTAGGTTATCAAGAAAAAGTAGACTACGAAAAAGTAGGCTTTGGCGGCGGTCAAACTTGGTATGGTGATGAACATGATATGCTAACAACTTGGTCATACACCGCCGATTGGGATAAAACGTGGGCTCAAAATGGCGACTTGCTTGAAGAAGAATATGAAGGTTACATGACCTTTCAAGGTCAAAAGCAGTCTGTATTTGAGCTTGGTTTATTAAATCGCTATGAAAACTATAATGGCAATTTTTATAACCAAAATATTGGTTATTTATATACGGCTTTTAGACCTACTAAAGACTTAAGACTATCGTTATACGCCGAATACGCAAGCCGTATAGATTACACTAATGAGCAGCTAGGTGATGTTTTAACTACACAATCACAGGCTGTTTGGGATATTAATAATCACTGGCAGTTAGATGTTAGACATAATTATAGTCATTTAGATGATTACCAAGGGCGACGCGTATTTACCGCAAACCTTGTTGATTTTAGGCTTTATTATAAGTTTAGTATGCGCGCTATGCTTAAGTTGATTTTACAGTTTGAAGACATAGACAGAAATGAAGATGCTTATTTTTATCAGGTTAGCGAAATCAACAAAGATTATGGTAGTCAGCTGGTTTACTCATACAAAATTAACGCACAAACGCTATTTTATTTAGGTTATTCAGATAAAGGCTATCAGGATGACTCGTTAAAAAGCATTGAGCGTGACCAACGTACTTTCTTTACTAAAGTCAGTTATGCGTGGCAGTTATAACGCTATAAATACTATAAAAGCAAGATTTTGCTAGGCAATAAAAAACACGCTAACCAGTAGCGTGTTTTTTTGTGTTTACTAAATGGTAAACCTAGTTATTACAAGTCAAAAGTACGTGAAATAGCGAGTACAATTCGCTCATCTGCGTAATCGTAGTCCAAGCTGGTATTCTCAGCAGCTACTTCAATACCAAACCCTTCATAGCTTGTTTGGTAAGCTAAGCGGTAATGATGATACGATTTGTCGCCCTTAGCTTCATCCCACTGAAATTTGTTGCCATCGAGTGAGTTTGAAATATCAAAGCTGGCACGAATTGCATGATTTGGTGCAAGCTCGAAAGTGTGCGCAATCATCGAAATCACATGGCCAGTATCGTAGCCAAAGTAATCCCAGCTGTACCAAAAGTTAAGCTCTGTTTGACCGTAGTCACTGGCGTAACCAAATTTAGTATACGCTTCTGCGTAGTTACCATCGCTGTTATTACCTTGGTAAGTGTAATAAGCAATACCGTAATCAAGGCTTACTTGTTGGTTTAACTGAATGTATCGGCCTACATATGCATCTAGTTCGAAGTCGGTATCATCACCAAAATCTACGTTTGATGCCCATACACCGGCATAAACACCGTTATCGTACGCATAGTAAAGACTTGCTTGTAGCGCTGGATCGTTATCTGTTTGAGTAACACCATTAAAGGTGTAATCAGATGCAGCAGTAATTGTTGTTGACCAGTTAGCTGCTGCTGTTGTTGATAAAACAGTTAATGGTAAAGCGATAAAAAGTTGTTTTAATTTATTGTTCATGTGATTTCCTAGCTGATAGTTTCTATTTTTGTGTAATCAATTTTATTCGCTTTAGGCGATCCTTCGATATTGCTGACTGTTTTAAGTTTGCTGTAGGCAATAAAACCAATACAAATAAAGAATAACCCTATAACTAAAGCACCAACCCATTGAATTTGCAAAAACTCAAGTTTAAATAACAGTGTTAATAATGATAAAGCGACGACATTCATGGCAATATACTTAAATTTACCAAAGCGTTTTACAGTTAAGTTTAAATTATCTGTGTATAGACGGATCAGTGAATCAAGCGAGTTAATAACAAACACAATACCTACAAACACCATGGCAAAGTTTTTAATGCCTGCAGTTGGAATGCCCGCTTCGTGGTAGTGATATAACACACTGAACCAGATAGCGATTGGTATTGACGGGAAAATTAACATAGCACCGAGTACTTGGTATGTTTTTAAACCACCCACAAAACGTGATGTAAACTGGCCAATCATGATGCTCCACGCAAACCACCAAAATAGGTAAAACTCATGGTAATCATTCAGTGGTAATACAAACTCATTGATGTTGGCAAAGTAATTACCAATTAATCCAATATTTTTAGTAAATGCAGAGAGTTCGCTATCGCCAAATAAGAAGGCATCAGCCCACATAAAACCAATTAACGCGATAAACAACCAAGTAGTAGCAATGCTTAAAAAGCGAACATATTTAATATCGGTGCTTGAATACACCGCAAAACAAATAGCGGCAAGCACGATTAAGTAAAACTCAGGAATAACATTTGAGCCGTCTCCGAGTTCAGGTAAATACCACGGTAGGTTGCTCAATAGTAAGTAAGCGGTAAACGCACAAGTACCAATGATGACCACGTTGTTTAAAAATTTAACCCATGGAATTTCAAAAAATTTTACTTTGGGTTCTATTACACAGAAATAAAAGCACGTAAGAAAATAAAATCCCCAAATTAAAAATCCCCAATAACCAAACTCAATAGAGAGAGGGTTGGCAAATGCATATTCTGGGCTTGCTTTTATGTCTGCATAACCGGCAAATTCGGTTAAAGGAAACATAATGAGGCCAACGTCTAGGCCCGAGGTAAACAGGATTGCTATAAAGGTGAATGTTCTCACTGGTGTGACGCCTACTACGCGTACATTGCCCCATTTAATTAAAATAGCAACAATCGCAAGTAAGGTGAAAATAATGCCAGCATTAAGCCAAATAGTCATTATCGCCCTCCCAGAATGAATAAAAGTAACACATATATACTCCGTTTTTTATTGTGCTTGCATTAACACAGACATAACCTATTTATGCTTGTGAGCCACTGCAAGGCGCATAAAGGCACTCCTTAAAGCATTTTGCTTAAAAGAGTGGCCTTTATGGCAGGCTAAATTAAAGGGTTTTATTTCGTTGTGTAGTTTGCCAATTAGTGGCATTCACAACATCAACTCCTGTATGAGCTAAGGGCTTATTTCCTAAAATAATATCAGCGGCTTTTTCGGCAACCATAATGGTAGGCGCATTTAAATTACCGTTAGGTATGGTTGGAAAAATTGACGAGTCAACCACACGCAAGCTTTGCATGCCATGCACTTGAGTGTTTGAGTTAACCACCGCCATGGCGTCTTCACCCATTTTACAAGAGCAAGAAGGGTGGTAAGCACTTTCTACTGCTTGGCGCACAAAGGCATCAATTTGCTCATCAGTTTGAACTTGTTGCCCTGGTTGAATTTCTTCACCACGGAAGTCGTCAAAGGCAGGTTGTTCAATGATTTCACGCGTCAATCGTACGCACGCTCTAAAGCCTTCAATATCATCTTGATGCTCTAGGTAGTTAAATACAATTTTAGGTGGCTGTGTTGGATCAGCTGATGCAATAGTGACACTGCCTCGGCTCTTAGGCTTGTTATGACCTACATGCACTTGAAAACCATGCCCTGCAAAAGCACTGCGTCCATCGTAACGCATCGCTGCCGGTAAAAAGTGATACTGAATATCTGGCCATTCAACACCGGGCTTTGAGCGAATAAACGCACATGATTCAAAGTGATTAGTTGAACCTAAACCTTTACGGGTAAGCAGCCATTTTGCACCAATCAAGCCTTTAGAAAACAAACCTAATTTACCGTTTAAGGTGATCGGTTGATTACATTTATATTGAAAGTAAAACTCGAGATGATCTTGCAAGTTTTGACCTACACCTGGTAAGTGATGCTTTACTTCAACACCTGCATTTTCAAGTGCTTGCGTATCACCAATACCTGACAATTGTAACAGGTGAGGTGAACCAATAGAGCCCGCACTTAAAATAATCTCTTTACTTGCTTGCGCTGTTTTAACTGCGCCATTGAGTTTGTATTCAACACCGGTTGCTTTTTTACCGTCTAAAATAACGCGCTGAGCAAGTGCACCGGTAACGATTGTTAAGTTGCTACGATGCTTAATTGGGTCTAAGTACTCGCGAGAAGCAGAGCTACGCACACCGTTTTTAACGGTCATGTGCATAGGGCCAAAGCCTTCTTGTTGAGCACTATTGTAGTCATTTGTGGTTGAGTAACCAGCCTCTGCACCCGCTTCAATAAATGCAGTGTATAACGGGTTTTCCATGTTATTGCCGTTATTAACACCTAGCGGTCCTTTACCACCACGATGAGCATTTTCACCTAGGTAAAAGCTTTCTGCTTTTTTAAAATACGGTAAACACGCTTGGTAATCCCAGCCGTTAGCGCCGTGTTGTTGCCATTCGTCAAAATCTTTAGCATGGCCACGTACATACACCATGCCATTAATCGAAGATGAGCCGCCAAGGACTTTACCGCGAGGGCAATGCATTTCACGGTTATCTAAGTGTGGCTCTGGTTGCGTATGAAATTGCCACGCAAACTTATCGGTATTCATTGGAATAGACAATGCGGTAGGCATTTTTATAAAGATGCTTTTATCGCTGCCGCCGGTTTCAAGTAACAATACCTTGTTACTTGAATCTTCAGACAAGCGATTTGCTAACACACAGCCAGCTGAGCCCGCGCCTACAATAATATAATCAAAGTTCATGATGATTCCTTAAAACGGGCTTTCTATGTCGGCCATGCCAACATAAATAGATTTAGTTTGTGTGTAATGATCAAGAGTTTCTATACCATTTTCACGACCAATACCCGATTGCTTATAGCCACCCACTGGCATTTCTGCTGGCGAGTTACCGTAAGCATTAATCCAACAAATACCGGCTTGAAGTTGATGAATTACGCGATGAGCGCGTTTAATATCGCTAGTGAAAACGCCTGCAGCTAAACCTAAGTGAGTGCCGTTAGCACGTGCAATTACATCATCTTCATCATCAAATACTAAAACGCTCATTACTGGGCCAAAAATTTCTTCTTTAACTATGGTCATTTCATCGTTGCAATCAACAAACACTGTCGGCGCTACAAAATAGCCATTTGGCGCTGATGCTGGAGAAAGCGTTGAACCACCCGTTAATAATGTTGCACCTTCTTTAAGGCCTTTGTCGATGTAACTCATCACTAAATCTTGATGCTTCTTAGAAATAAGCGCGCCAAAGTTAGTATTTAAATCTTGCGGGTCACCGGCAATAATATTGTTTTCGGTACGTGTTTTAAGTTCATCAATAAATTGTTGATACACATTCTTGTGAACATAAATACGAGTGCAGTTCGTACAAATTTCACCTTGGGTATAAAAGTTACCTAGCATGGCAGCACTTACTGCTTGCTCAATGTTGGCGTCATCAAATACTAATAATGGCGATTTACCACCTAGTTCCATAGTCACATCTTTTAATGTGCCTGCAGCACTGGCGACTACTTTTTTACCGGTACCTACTTCACCAGTAAATGATACTTTTTCAATATCTTGATGTGCAGTAAGCCATTGGCCTACTTCACCGGCGCCTTGAACGACATTAAATACGCCAGCAGGGACGCCTGCTTCAATAAACACCTCGGCTAATTTAATTGCACCAAGCGGCGTTTCTTCAGACGGCTTAAAAATAAATGCATTACCCGCTGCGAGGGCTGGGCCTGATTTCCAACATGCAATTTGTAATGGGTAGTTCCATGCACCAATACCGGCACAAATACCTAAAGGCTCTTTGCGTGTGTAGTAAAAGTCATCGCCAACCATTTGCTGTTGACCAACTTGTGCAGGGGCAAGACCTGCAAAATATTCAATTACATCTGCGCCTGTTTCAACATCTACGCAGTTAGCTTCTTGCATTGGTTTACCAGTATCGAGCACTTCAACCAGTGCAAGCTCATCATTGCGCTCGCGTAAAATAGCAACGGCGTTTAGTAAAATACGGCTGCGCTCAATAGGGGTCATCGCTGACCACACTTTAAAGCCTTGTTTTGCACTTTCTATCGCTGCGTTTTGAACATGCTGGTCAGCGACTTCAACGGCATAAATTACCTGGCCGGTTGCAGGATTTACTACATCAAATGTTTCGCCGCTTTTATTTGCAAGGAATTGGCCGTTGATAAAGTTTTGATAGATAGGTGTAGTCACGTTAGGCTCCATATTGCTTGATAAGTGAATGCACGTAGTTTTTAGCTAGTGATTCACTGTGTTTAAACTGATTTTCGTCTGATTGGCTTAATACGGCACGAAGCCATAAGCCATCAATCATTGCTGCGGTTAATTCAGCCGCGAGGGTTGCTTGCGCTAAAGGCATTAATTGCTTAAATGAAACGGTTAAATTGCTTTGCAAGCGTTTACTGTTTACATTTTGTAAACGATGAAGTTCCTTATCGTGCATTGATTGCGCCCAAAAACTTAACCACGTCCGCGTGGTGTCTTTTCGTTGTTGTACTAGCGCAAAGTTTGATTCAACAATAAACATTAACCTTTGAGTTGCTGTGGTATTTTCATTAACCTTACTAATTAAGTCGTCTTTCAAGTTCGAGAGTAAGTAACGCACAGTTGCTTCAATTAGCCCCTGTTTCCCACCAAAGTAATGGCTAATTATGCCTGATGACATTCCAGCATTTTTACTAATACTATTGATCGTAGTCGCCTGTAATCCTTTTTGAGCAACTGACTCTATAGTCGCGTCAATTAGCTGCTGACGCCTTACAGGTTCCATTCCAACTTTAGGCATAATTTTTATTAATTGATCGTTCAATAAAGATAAGCTTAAGGTAATAGCTCTAACAATTCAAGGCTTGTGTAAATGGCAAGAGAGTAAAGTATGGATAAATAATTAACAAAATGAGTATGAAATGATGCAAAATTAACAACTCAAGACCTTGTTTAAAGTCTCTAAATAACAATGGCTTGTGTGTTTTATTGGTGTTGTTCTTTATAGTGTAATCAATTCTTTACGAGGTGAGTGAAACTTTTAGTGATTTATTTGTTAGTGCGATAACTATTAGAGTACTAATTGTATTTTTTACCAGCAGGGCATTTATATAAAGGTAAAGGGAATAGATATGTTGTTGCAATCAAAATCAGGTTTCAAAGAGAAATATGGGAGGTAAATTAAACAAATGTTAACGCGAAGTAGGGGAAAAATAAGGCGCTGTTTAGCTTTCAACAACACCTTTAAATAATAAGGGATAACGTCTTAAACGATTGCCAATATAGTCATCGGCCATGATCTGCTCACAAATTTCGTCGATGTTATCAGTCGCTTCAAACACCCAATCAAAACGTTCAATCGCGAGCAAAAAACCGCGCTTTAAGTGTGTTTGTTCGCGGTAATAAGCAAGATTATTTTTTATCAGTTGCAGCTTTTCAGGCTCAGCTTTTAATTGCGCAATAACTTGGTGAATAAACTGCAAATTGCGCGAACTAGTTGGTCTATTTCGTCTATTTGTTGGTCGCATTACTCTTCGTTAGCTATGTTGTAAAGTTTCTTCAAAAAATCGTCTTTGTGTTTGTCATGTTCGTAATCTAAATGGTAGGTATTATGAAATCCAAAGCGTAATAACACGCCACTGCCTTGTAAGTAAACGGTATAGCCGTCAATATCAGAAAATGCAGTGACTCCCTGATAAAGCTTACCTTCTTCTGTGGTTTCACCACGTTGCTGGATACGTTCGTAAACCGCTAGAATCTGTTTGTTGTCGATTTCATTTTTCATTGTCTGCACCTTTATTTACTCTTTCATACGCTATAGATATGCGGGTCGATCATCATAAAAACAATAGTCAAGAATGTGTGATATTGCTTTGCTATTTTTAATTTATAAATTATGCTCAGAGCTCACTCTATGTTGAGCTTTTACCATGATAGACAAGGCGTTACTTTTAAAAACTCGTGACTTATCCGACCAACTCATTGCGCTGCAAACCCCAATTAGAATTCTCGATGCAATTAATTGGGATAAACAAACGAAAGAAGAGTTTTTTAGGCAAAAATGCCAAAAAAATCCTTTAATAGACCGTACTTACTACCAACAGCGCGATTTAGGGTTTGTGCCTAGTGAGTTGCGCCAAGCATTTTCAACACTGCACCGAAATATTATTAATCAGTTGGGGCAATTAAACCCAATAACTCAATATATGGGTAAAATGTGTAGCGAATATAAAACAGTGCTTAATATGCTGGAGTACCGAGGTACTGCCGAATTTCATGACTTGTCGGTAGAGCTTTTTGGGCATCCAAAAGACCTTTTTCATGCTGGTGAGCCATCGTTATCTGAGCTTGCTAATATGCTTGAGCAGCCATTAAAAAGTTTGCTTGATGCGAACATTTTGCCTGAAGATCCTAAAAATATTGATGCCAGTGATGCGGTACGTATTTTGTCTGAGCAGGTTAATGCCAGTATGCAAGGGATTAATGTGGAAGTAATGCTTAGTGATGGAATTGTCAGTGATGCGGCAGCAGGAGCTAACAATATAAAGCTTAATCAAGATGTTAAGTTTTCTCAGCGCGAATTAGATATTTTAGAGGTGCACGAGGGCTGGATCCATGTAGGCACCACTCAAAATGGCTTAGCGCAACCTTATTTAACTTGTTTGAGTAAAGGCACGCCAAGCTCTACCGTTACCCAAGAAGGGCTTGCAGTACTGACCGAAATAATTACTCTTAAATCAACACCACGTCGCTTATCAAAATTAGTAAACCGTATTCAAGCGGTCACCAAAGTGATTGATGGTGCTGAGTTTGTAGATATATACCGAGATTATGTAGCACAAGGGTTATCAAAAGACGACAGCTACACCCTTGCACAGCGTGTATTTAGAGGTAGCACCGCAACCGGCTTACCGTTTACTAAAGACATTGCTTATATAAAAGGCTTTGTATTGGTTTATAACTTAATTCGGGTGGCGATACAGCTTGGCAGAATTGACCAATTACCGCTATTGCTGGTGGGTAAAATATCAATTGATGACTTTAGGTTAATATCGCAACTACATGATTTAGGTGTGATTGAAAACCCACAATTTGTGCCGCCTCATTTTAAAGATTTAAGAGGACTTGCTACGTGGCTGAGCTTTGGTCGTTTTATTGGTAATTTGTCATTTGAACAATTAGAAAACGACTACAAGCCGTTGTTTTTATGATTTATAAGTGAGCTTTTTCTCAGAAACAAAAAAGCCCAAAAATGGGCTTTTTTTAATTTAGCACAACACAGTTAACGTGCGTTGGTGCTCTCGAAAATTTTATCTGCAGAGGCTGCAACAAATCCAGTGTAAATTTCACCATCAGGTTTTGGATAACGAATAGCAAACTCGTAAAAACAGCTAGGAATGCGCATATCGCCATCGCTAAAGGTCACAGCGTATTCATCAGCTAATGTTGATGATTGCTCTAATAGCACTTCTGGTGAGCCTTTTACTTCGCCTCCTGAGGTATTAAGTGCAAAATCGGCATCTTTAAGAGCTTGGTTTACATCATGGATGTTATCAAATTTAGCTAATGTATTAATGTTCACAGTAAAATGATTTGCACGGTAACCCCACGCAGACATCCACGCTGCATATTCGCTCTCAGCTAATAACTTTTTGTAAGTATCAGTGCTTACTTGCCAATGTGTGCCTGAATATAAAAAATTATCGGCAGTCACAGCGCTTTCGTCAATTTGTGCCACCATATCCGTAACGATTGCTTGTAGCTCAGGCGAACATTTTTCAACTAATAATTCAGAAATAAACACTTTAGGCTGTGTCGGATCGCTATGCTCATAATGCTTGGCGTAGAGTTTTTTTGCTTCAAAGTGATATTCACCACATTCTTTATAACCAATAGCTAAAAAGTGCGCAGCTAGTTTTTCAAGGCCTACTTTTTCTATGTTAAAAGTACGCAGTGCAATATGGTCGTTAATAATGTCGTCTTTTTGCGTTGAGCCTAATAAGTCATGAATTTTATCAGCTGATGGCGTTACTGTTAGGTAGTTTTGCCATAAGTTATCAAATAATGTGTTTACATCAGTATGCATGGTAAATCCTTAAATTTTCTAAAATTGTTATTCAATAATTAAGCCCGGCGCGAGGGTTTGCGGTAAGTTAACTTTTTCTGACTCTACTGAGGCCACTGGGTATGCGCAGTAATCAGCAGCATAGTATGCACTAGCTCTGTGGTTACCACTGGCACCTATGCCACCAAATGGCGCTGCGCTTGATGCGCCTGTAATAGGGCGGTTCCAGTTAACAATACCGGCACGAATACGTTTTAAAAAGTGGCTGTAATCATCTTCGCTGTCTGCAAGTAAACCTGCAGATAAACCAAAGCTGGTGTTATTCGCCTCTGCTATAGCGCTATCAAAGTCAGTGTAACGATATACTTTAATTAGCGGGCCAAAGTGTTCTTCATCGGCGATTTCATCGATTTTAGTGACATCAATAATACCTGGGCTGACAAAACCAGTGCCTGGTTTTAATTGTTTAAGCTCAACGAGTACCTCAGCACCTTGTTTAACTAGGTCAGCTTGCGCTGCAACCATGCCTAAGGCGGCTTTTTCACTGATCATGGCACCCATAAATGGTTGTTCAGCTGCAAAGCTATCATCTACAAGGATATTTTTGGTTGCGCTGATCAGCTTTTCTAAAATAGCATCGCCATTGGCTGATTTTTCAATAAATAATCGACGTGCACAAGTACAACGCTGACCCGAAGTAATAAAGCCCGATTGAATAATATCGTGAACGGCTGCGCTCACATCAGCAACATCTTTAATCACTAGCGGATTGTTACCGCCCATTTCAAGCGCTAAGATCTTACCGGGATGACCAGCAAATTGTTTATGTAATAAATGCCCTGTGTTTGAGCTACCAGTAAAGAATAAGCCATCGATATCTTGATGTGAAGCAAGTGCTTTACCTGTTTCCAGTTCACCTTGAACAAGGTTTATAACCCCAGCAGGTAAGCCTGCTTTTAGCCACAGCTCTAAAGTAAACTGTGCTACGTGAGGAGTTAGTTCTGATGGTTTAAACACCACGGTATTACCCGCTAATATAGCAGGGACTATATGACCGTTTGGTAAATGCCCAGGGAAATTATATGGGCCAAAAATAGCCACTACACCATGTGGTTTGTGGCGAATAAAGGCTTTTGCGCCAGGCATTGGGTTTTCGGTTGTGCCAGTTCGCTCATTGTAAGCACGGATAGCAATAGCAACTTTGCCTGTCATCGCACCGACTTCTGTGCGCGTTTCCCATAGTGGTTTACCTGTTTCACGAGCAATAATGCTAGCAAATTCTTCGCTGTGTTCTTTTAATTGGGCAACAAAGTTTTCTAAAATGGTAATACGTTGTTCAATTGGCATATCTGCCCATTGAATTTGCGCGGCTCTTGCCGCTTCAATAGCACTGCTAACTTGTTCGGGGCTGGCACCATTACCTTGCCAAACAACTTCGCCATTGCTTGGATTAACAGAATTAAAAGCAGGGCCTTGGCCTGCGTGCCATTGGTTATTAATTAGTTGTGTGTTCATAAATAGTGTTACAGGCGGAAAAATCGCGCTGCATCTCCTTGATTTAAATGAAGTGCATCAGCTACTTCTTGGCTGATAACTAAGGTGTGCTTTGCTTGATTATAATGAGCGTGTTTAGTGAACGTGGCTCTAAAGTCGCTAACCCCTTGATTACAAATAGCAAGGGTATCTGAGCTTTGCTCATTAATATGTTCAAGTTCACCAATGGTAATTGGGCACACTTGTGAATCACGAATACTGCGAATATTACCGAGCTTTGCCTCTACCGTGGGACCTGCGTCAAATAAATCAACGTAGCCACGATGTTCAAACCCTTCTTTTTCAAGCAACTTAAGTGCAGGCTTGGTTTTATCATGAACATGACCAATCACCGCTTGTGCTTTTTTACTTAGCAAGTTTACATAGATAGGGTATTTAGGCATAAGCTCGCTAATAAATACTTTATCGCCTAAACCAACTAAGTGATCAGCTTGTGGAAATTCAATACTAAAAAAGTGTTCTTGTAACCATTGCCAAAATGGAGAGTGCCCCTGTTCATCACTCACGCCACGCATTTCAGCAATTACAGTGTCGGCAAAGCGTTCACTATGTTGTGCCATAAATAAAAAGCGTGAACGTGATAAAAACCGCCCTGTTAAGCCTTTTCTGCTGTCTTCACGTAAAAATAAAGTACATATTTCTGAGCAGCCTGTGTAGTCATTACACATACTTAAAATATCAACGGTATTGTAAACGTTTAAGGTGGGTGAATGATGGACAGTTTTACCTAAATGGTAGTGATACAAAGGCACAGACAAACCGACGGCCGCTTCTATGGCGGTAGTACCAATTACTTTGCCAGTGTCACTGTCTTCTAAAACAAATAAATAGCTTTCATCGATAGGCTTATTTACATTTTTAGTAAAGCTGTTTTGTGCACGGTCTATTTTTTCTTGTAGTTGTCCATCATCGACAGGTAAAGAGGTGAAACCATGGCCTGATTCAATGGCAATCTCTTTAAGTGCTGCAAAATCATTGACAGTAATAGGACGTAATACTTGCATTAACTACTTGCTCCAATAAAGCCCTGAGGTAAACATTTATCTCAGGGCTTTATATGTTTTACTTAGTGATTAACCGTTTACAACTTCGCTTACTGCTTTTTCAAAGCGAGCTAAGCCTTCCTTAATATCCTCAAATGGGATCACTAATGAAGGTGTAAAGCGGATAACGTTCATTCCGGCTACTAAATTCATTAAACCGTTATTAGCACTTGCAACTAAGAAGTCGCGAGCACGGCCTTCAAATTTTTCATTTAATGCAGCACCAATAAGTAAGCCTTTACCACGGATTTCACTAAATACATGGTATTTTTCGTTAATGGCATTTAGACCATCACGAAACATTTGCTCACGTTCTTTTACGCCATTTAAAACCGCAGGGGTATTTACTGTATCAAATGCAGCTTCTGCAACAGCACATGCCAATGGGTTACCACCGTAGGTAGAACCATGAGTCCCTATTTTTAGATGTGCTGCAATTTCAGTAGCCGTGATCATAGCGCCAATTGGGAAACCGCCACCTAATGCTTTAGCCGTGGTTAAAATGTCAGGAATAACATCTAGGCCTTCGTATGCGTATAAGTGACCTGTACGGCCAACACCCGTTTGCACTTCATCAAAAATAAGCAGTGCGTTGTGTTTAGTACACAGCTCACGTACTTTTTGTGCAAACTCATTGGTTGGTGGCACAATACCGCCTTCACCTTGTAATGGCTCCATCATTACTGCACAAGTATCATCGCCAATTAAGGCTTCAAAGGCAGCAATATCATTGTAGTCACAATGAACAATATCAGCAGGCTTTGGCCCAAAACCATCAGAATAAGCGGCTTGGCCACCTACAGTTACAGTGAAGAAAGTACGGCCATGAAAGCCTTTATTAAAAGCGATGATCTTAGACTTTTCAGCACCAAATTTGTCCAAGGCAAAGCGACGCGCTAACTTTAAAGCCGCTTCGTTTGCTTCAGCTCCTGAGTTTGCAAAGTAAACTTTTTCTGCAAAGGTAGCATCAACCATTTTCTTAGCTAAGCGAAGTGCTGGCTCATTGGTCATTACATTTGCTAAGTGCCAAATTTTTTCGCCTTGCTCTTTTAGTGCGCCCACTAATGCAGGGTGACAATGACCTAAACAATTAACCGCAATACCACCGGCAAAATCGATAAATTCGTTGTTATTTTGATCCCACACGCGTGAGCCTTCACCACGAACGGGAATAACTGCAGATGGGTTGTAATTAGGGACCATTACGTCGTTAAATAAATCTCTGGTTACTTGCATTTTTACACCTAAATTAATCACATAAAAAACGTTGCTGAAAAATAACGATAAGCTCAGGCTTATTCAGCAATACAATGCGTTCATACTTATTAAAAATGTCATTATCAAAGGTTATGGATTAAATTTGCAGTGCTATTTTGTGAAAAATGATTAGAATAATAGTCAAAATAACGAACCTTATTAGCATTATGATAACTCCCCAAGATAAAAAGCTACTATCAGTATTAAAAACGAACGCTAGAGCAAGTATTTCTGACCTTGCAAGGCATTTAAATTTATCCCGCTCAACAGTGCAAAGTCGCATGCTTAAGTTGGAGCAAAGTGGGGTGATTAAAGGGTATAACGTTGACTTTGGAGATGATTTTTTAAATAGCTTAGTTTCTGCACATGTCTCAATAAAGGTCAAACAAAAGCTAACGACTAAAACCAACGTAGAGTTAAAACAAATAGATGCCATATCTCAGTTGTATGCAATTAGCGGTGAGTTTGATTTAATTGCCATTGTCGAAGCTCAAAACCTCGAGCAGTTAAGCCACTTATTAGACGATATAGGTAATTTAGATGGGGTAGAGCGCACTCGTTCATCGGTAATTTTAGAAACCAAATTTAAGCGTTAATTAGATTTATTTCTAACCATTCAGTGAGTATTAATTATTTGCATTTAGGCTCACTTAATTGTAATCTCCTCGTTATTAGAAACAAGGATTGTTTTTGACCAAATCAATAGGCTTTTCGCCCCTGCATTTGCCACAATCCTCCAATACTAAACAAACCTGATAAGTATAGTTATTACATGCAAGAACACTAGTTGATTACAATGTGAGAAACAGGACGTTTTGGCAAAACAGCTCAAAAACATTACAAGGAAATGTTATGAAATACACAACACTAGCTGCTGCAGCCCTATTAATAATAGGTGGCTCATATTTAAGTGCAAAGGCCACTTTATTTGACTCAAGCGATAACATAACGGTTGAAACTTACAGCGACATATTTTTCAAACTAGAATCCTCATCCGTCAATATTGATGAGATTATTACTGGCGCGAGTCAGTTTGCCAATAGCTTATGTGATGAAAGTATTTATCAAGAAGTTATTGGTGAGTCAGTAAACTCATGTAAGCAAAAATTCAAACAATCACAAGCTCAATGTGCTGACTTTATTACAAAAAATAGTCAGGCTATGTACACTGATAAGGTTGCCATAACGCTCGTATCTGAAAAGTTTATAAATTGCATGACGAATAGCTAAGTTATATTTTGTTCAAAGTTCACCCAAAGCTCCCTATTAGACTGGGTGACATTGGTATTTCAATATTTTAATTAGCATATTATACCCTGTGGTCTATGCTGAATTTATGAGTTGTTAATGCCCAGTTTGCTTTAGGGAGTACAATGCAAGAAAATTTACTAAACTCAGTTATCAAAATAACAAAAAACAGAGACGTAGACTCACTTGAATACAGCTTGATATCGACCATCCAAGAGTTTATTGGGTGTAAAGAAGTTTCAGTTTATAAAGACATAGAAGTTCAGGGTCAACTTACCATTGAACAAAGCCTTTGTTTGAAAGTGACTGGTGAAAAGCAATTTGAGTGGGTACAACGACAAATTGTTGCACACCCCGAGGATGAGCTTTTATCCTGCTTACGTTCTGCTTGCATTATCACGGTGCAATCAACAGATGGCATCGAACGCCGTTGGTTACCCATTACCCGCCAAGAGAAAACAGTCGCCGCAATTTCTGTGGTTTCAAACAGCCTAGATAGTCCAGCCCAGGTGATGTTAAATGCTTTTTGTCGTATTTTTGAAAATTATTTAGTGATTCTTCATGAAAACGAAAGAGATAAATTAACAGGACTATTAAATAGACAAACCTTTGAGAAAAAAATAAAACAACTGATTGAAAAACAAGTATTAAAAGTCCACAGTTCATCTCGAGATGAGGGTAAAAGGCAACAAAAATACGCATCTACATCTTGGTTAGCTATTTTAGATATTGATCATTTTAAAAATATAAACGACAAGTATGGTCATATTTGCGGTGATGAAGTACTGCTGATATTAGCGCAAAAAATGCGTCACTTTTTTCGTTCAACCGATTTAATTTTTCGCTTTGGTGGTGAAGAATTTGTGATTGTTTTTGAGCCCACTGATGCAGACTCCATATGTAATAAAATGGCAGAATTTTTACAACTCGTCAGAAATACTTCGTTTCCTTTTGTTGAAAACATGACGATCAGTGCTGGTTTAGCACGTATTAGCCCTTATGATTTCCCAATCACTGTAATAGAAAGCGCCGACAAAGCACTGTATTACGCTAAAAATAATGGCCGAGATAAGTTTTGTGTATACGAAGATTTAATCGCTGAACAGCTAATCAACGTTCAAGAAAACGATTCAGAAATAGATTTATTTTAACCTACTGGGCTTGTGCGTGGCTTCGCTGTACCTTTACCTTAGTAACTTGATCGAGCTTTAAAAAATAAACATTACCCCCAATGCCTTTAAATTCCTCATCGGTAAAGGCAATTGTATTATCATCATAAAACGTGATCGCTTCTTTTTGGGTCACAATTCCAAGATCAATTTTAGACACATCACCAGAGAAAAACTTATCCCCTTTAAAATTTTCAAACAGCCAAATGCTGGTTGAGTCTAGTAGCGCAAGTTTTTTTCTATCTGGGCTGAGTGCTGCAGAGGTGATCCAGCATAACTTTTCCATGGTGGTGCAGGTTCTAAATGAGTCAATTAGCTGGGCGTCAAAATTTGCTGCATGATCGCCTACTTTGTAAACATTGGTAATACCATCAAAGGGTTCAGTTCGGTTTTTAGTAAATAAATATAAGTGCCGGCCAAAAGCGACAAAAGCTTCTAAGTCATAATTGCGTTGATCAGGTTGAATTGGACTGCCGTCTAATTCTGGGTAGGTAAATTTAATTATCTCGGCTTCAGTGGTATTTGTTTTAATATCAATCGGGTTTTCTATTTTATAAATGGTTAGCCACTTACGTTCATTTTTATTATTACCAAAGTCACCCAAGAAAAAATGACCAAAGTTATTTTGTGTCATGTCCTCCCAATCAATGTTTTTTGCGTTGCTGACTAAAATTTCTTTAGCGATAGAGCCATCGTCATTGAGTCTATATAGCTTAGGTTCGTCGCCACTGTCATTAATAGCCCACAGACGTTTATATTTATCAAACTCAATGCCAGAAATTTCTTTTAACTTTGGGTCTACAGAGACAAGCTTTTTACTATATAGTGTATAAATTGAACTACCAACAACAGCAATGGTAGTGAGAAAAACAATAACAGAGGTAATAAGAATGCTTTTTTTAATCATAGTTTTTAAATATTTATCGGCATTGGCTAGGTAGATAATTATTATCGCTGATGATGTGGTTAAGCTAAAGGTTTTTTAACCTCAATGCGGCAATAAAAAACGATTATGTGTGAATTGTTGTAAAAGAAATTTAATCGGGTGTAGTTGGTTTAAAAATTGCTCAGTTAAAGAGCTTACCTAAAAACCTGTTTAAAATGGTTAAAAACTGCACCAACCTAGTGCGGTAAAATAAATAACGCACTGTAATAATGCGTAAATAAAGTTTTGTTTAACTTTAAGCTTGTTTTTATGTGAATGAATGGATTCCACATCGCCTATTTAAGCTGTTTGGCCTGTGGCAAAGATGAATAACCCTTACGGTTTAGTTGGAGCCTATTATGTTGAATAAACGCTTTTTTAAGACAAAAAACGAAGCAGAAGTCACGTTTGAATTTTCTCATCCTGATGCTGATGATGTCTGTTTACTTGGGGAGTTTAATGATTGGCAGCCAGTGCCAATGAAACTGAACAAAAAGTTGGGTGTGTTTAAGTGTAAACAGCGTTTGCCTGTTGATAAAGAGTTTCACTTTCGTTATTTGATTAATGGTAAGCAGTGGGATAACGACCATCAGGCTGATGGTTATCGGGCTAATAATTTTGGTTCAGAGAACAGTATAGTAAATACACAACGCATTAATTAAGGTTGGTGAATGGACGCACTATCGCAATTATTTTATTTGCATGGAATAGGCTATGAATACACTAAGTACACTGGTGAACACGTTGTTTTTAGCGAACAAACGCGCAAGTTAGCCTTGCAGTGTTGTGGCGTTGACACCAGTGATGCAGCGCAAATAGATAAGTTAAATTACCAATTAGATGCGGCCACTTGGTTAACGCTTGCACCGGCTGTTAGCTTAGTAAAGCAGCCTAGCAATGTGCTTAAAGTACGTATTAAAGAAACCGACGCGCACCATAAAATTACGCTTAACATACCTGCATTAAATATTAAGCTACAATTTGAACAAATTGCTGACTATGCGCCATTAGGCGAGTATTTTTTAAATGACCGCCGTTATATTGAAATAGCGTTGCCACTTACCCATTTACCTACGGGTTATTATGATGCTTTGCTGAGTATGGGAGCGCAATCGGCAACTACACAAATTTGGTCTATCCCTAAACAAGTTTATCAAATTGCCGATAGTAAACGCTTTGGCTTATCAATTCAGTTATATACATTAAAAAACCAAGCTGGAATGGGGATTGGCGATTTTAATGATTTACTTGAATTAACCACGCTGTGTGCAAAACAAAAAATGGATTATATTTTACTTAATCCACTGCACTTATTATTTGCAGATAACCCAGAGTGCGCTAGTCCCTATAACCCCAGTAACCGCGCGTTACTCAATCCATTGTATATAGCAATTAACTTATCGCCAGATAGTATTAACAACCCCGCTTTAGATGATTACTTATCCTCTTGTTGTTTAACGTCGCACAGCGAGCAAGATATAGCCTTTATTAATTATAAAACGGTTACTGAGCAGAAATATAATGCCTTTAAACTGCTTTTTGTGCATTTTCAACAACAGGGTAGTCAAGCACGGCATAACGAGTTTACTGCATTTTGTAAACAGCACCGTGATGTACTTGCTATGCTAGAAACCACAGAACCGACATTCGACCATTACCTGCAATGGCAAGCACATAGCCAACTCATACTGTGCCAACAACATTGTATCGACCAAGGAATGGCGATTGGTTTGATTAACGACTTAGCAGTTGGCTGTGCCAAAGAGGGCAGCGAATATAAACATCAGCAGAAACTGTTTAGCCAAGATGCGACTGTAGGAGCTCCACCGGATCCTTGGGCTGAAAGTGGCCAAAATTGGGGTTTGCCAGCAATAAATCCTCAGCGCCTTGCTGACAATAACTATTATTTTTACCGCTCACTTATACGCGCCAATATGAATGCTGTGGGTGGATTACGCATTGATCATGTTATGGCAATTAGACGTTTATGGTGGTGCTTTAACAATAATAACAGCCAAGATGGTTGCTATGTTTACTATCCATTCGAGCACTTGTTAGCTATTTTGAAAATAGAATCTCACCTAAATAAGGCTGTCGTGATAGGCGAAGATTTAGGTGTTGTGCCACCTGAAGTAAAAGAAGCGCTGGTGAGCAGTGGAATTTTTTCAAACAGTTTATTTTATTTCGAAAAACAACAAAATGATGAATTTGTTAATCGTGATGAGCTTAGCGAACAATGCCTGCTGATGATTGCCAATCATGACGTACCGCCATTTGTTGGCTGGTGGCAGCATAGTGATTTAACCCTCAAACAACAGTATCAGCTGATTGATGCCGCTAAACACCAGCAGCTAGTGCTGCAACGTCAACAAGAGCAACAACGGTTAGTTGATTTTATTAATGCACAAGACACACATTCTGACATGTCATTAAACACCGATGCTTTTGCGATTTATAGCGCGCTGGCTTTGTGTTTAGCAAAGTCGCCATCGCGATTATTTGCCCTACAAATTGATGACTTAGACAAACAATGCTACCCAGTTAACATTCCGGGTACAGATAAAGAATATCCCAATTGGAGACGGGTGTTAACACATACGTGCGAGGATATTTTTACTGATAATGCATCACTTTTGACTGCAATACATTCAATGAGGAATGGGTAAATGGGCAGTATAAAAAATATGAAATCAGCGCCTTTGGCTGATTATGACGCACAAGTTACTGCGCTCGCAGCAGGACGCTTTAAAGACCCGTTTAGTTTTTTAGGAGCGCACAGTACACAAAGCGGCATAGAAATTCGAGTGTATTTGCCAGCAGCACTGCAGGTTGAATTGTTAATTGGTGATCAAACAATTACTGCATTGCGCTATAAACAAAGTGATTTATTTATAGCTGAGCTATCAAGCATGCCGAGCAGTATGTATCAATGTCATGTTAGCTATAAAAGCAATAATATTACCATTTACGATGAATACAGTTTTAGTAGTACCCTTGATGAGCAAGCAATGTACTTGTTCAATGAAGGGAGTCTTGAGCATGCTTATGCGCACTTAGGCGCGCAATTTATTACTCAACAGGGCGTTGACGGTGTTCGTTTTTGTGTGTGGGCGCCAAATGCTGCCAGCGTTTCAGTGATTGGTGAATTTAACTTTTGGCAGTCCAATCGTCACTTTATGCGATTTCATCCGGCTAGTGGAGTATGGGAGTTATTTATCCCGGGGCTGTGCGCCGATATGTGCTACAAATTTGCTATCACCACACTCAGTGGTGAAGTTTTAGATAAAGCCGATCCCTTTGCTTTTAAAATGCAGCAAGCGCCAGGTACAGCAAGCATTTTACAATACAAACCCACCTCTATTACGCTTAGTGAACAAGCGATCAAAAATAGGCAAAAGCGTAATCATATTGATGCCGCTATTAGTATTTATGAAGTGCACTTAGGTTCTTGGCAACGCGCTGAGCATAATCGTTATTTAAGCTACAGCGAGCTGGCAGATAAGCTTGTAAGTTACGTGGTTAAAATGGGGTTTACGCATTTACAACTTATGCCTATTAGTGAATACCCGTTTGATGGCTCATGGGGGTATCAGCCGGTAGGCTTGTTTGCGCCTACAAGCCGCTTTGGTGATTACAACAGCTTTAAATACTTAGTTGAGCAATGCCATAAAGCCAATATCGGTATTTTACTGGATTGGGTGCCGGGGCACTTTCCAAGCGACCCTCATGGGTTACATTGTTTTGATGGCACTCATTTATATGAACATGCTGATATGCGTCAAGGGTTTCACCCTGATTGGAATACCTATATTTATAATTACGATCGCCCTGAAGTTAAAAGCTTTTTAATATCGAATGCGATGTATTGGCTCAGTCAATTTGGCATAGATGGACTGCGAGTAGATGCAGTGGCATCTATGTTGTATCTTGATTACAGCCGAAAAGAAGGGCAATGGGTAGCTAATTGCTACGGTGGCAGAGAAAACTTAGGGGCAATTGAGTGCCTTAAACAAGTAAACATACGCAGTTATAAAAATAACCCCGGTATTATGATGGTGGCTGAGGAGTCAACGGCGTGGCCCGGAGTAACGCAAAGCGTTGAGCATAATGGTTTGGGCTTTGGTTACAAATGGAATATGGGCTGGATGAACGACAGCCTGCATTACATACAGCAAGACTCACTATTTAGGAAATACCATCATCATAAAATGACATTTTCTATGGTGTATGCTTTTAGTGAAAATTACATTTTACCACTGAGTCATGATGAAGTAGTCCACGGTAAAGGTTCACTTCTAAACAAAATGCCCGGTGACGATTGGCAACAGTTTGCTAATTTACGGGCTTATTATGCGTTTATGTGGGCGCATCCAGGAAAAAAACTTCTGTTTATGGGCGCCGAAATAGCACAGCGAAAAGAGTGGGATCATGACCATTCAATAGACTGGCACTTGCTTGAGCATCAAAGTCATCAAGGTATTCAAGATACGGTTAAACGCCTTAATCATGTGTACCAAGCCCACCCAGCACTTTATGAGCTTGATAGCTGTGCTACAGGCTTTTCATGGATAGATAATGATAACAGTCAGCAAAGTATATTTAGCTTTATTCGTTATGCTAAAAGCGCTGACGATTTTATGGTTATTGTCGCTAATTTTACCCCAACTGCTTATCAACATTTTACTTTAGGCGTGCCTGCTAAAGGCAGTTATAAGGTGATATTAAATACTGATGAGTCATGTTTTTTTGGCTCAGGCATTAATATCACTGATGAGCCAAGCCAACTTATTCATTCAATTAATCAACCAAGCCATGGCTTTGATCACAGTATTACATTACAGATGGGTGGCTTAACCACTGTTTACTTACAAAAGGTGAATGATGAGTAATTGCTTTGAGGTTACCCATGGTGCATCTCTTCCATTGGGATCGACTGTACAAAACAACGGCGTCAACTTTGCCTTATACGCCCCTAATGCAAGCCAAGCTTTTGTTTGTTTATTTGATAAAAGTGGCCATACAGAAATATTAAAAATAGCTATGAATATTAATGAAGGCGGGGTGTGGAGTATTCACGTTGCGCCACTTAGCGCTGGCGCATTATATGGCTTTAGGGTTGATGGTGAGTATAACCATGAAAAGGGCATGTTATTTAATGAACATAAGTTGCTGATTGACCCTTATGCAAAAGACTTGTTTAACGAGTTTACTTGGAGCGAGCGCCATTACGGACAAATGCCGATAGGCACTAAAAGCGAGGTTAATAATGCGATAGATATGCCTAAATCTAAAGTGACTACATCGGTTGCTTATACCAATAAAAAGCCACAGCATAGCTGGGCTAATACGGTAATTTATGAGTGTCATGTAAAAGGTGCTACCTGTCGTCATCCAGGTATTCCAAAAGTACAGCAAGGCACGTTTTTAGGCCTAAGCCACCCGTGCTTTATTGAGCATTTAAAAAGTTTAGGGGTGACCGCTATTGAGCTTTTGCCTGTGCATGCGTTTATAAGTGAACAGTTTTTAATTACTAAAGGCCTGCAAAATTACTGGGGCTACAATAGCATCAATTTTTTTACTCCCCACAAAGACTATTTGGTTAATGACGATATAAACGAATTTAAACAGATGGTCAGCGAACTACATCGCGCCAATATTGAAGTTATTTTAGATGTTGTATACAACCATACTGCTGAGGGCGGCAGTGATGGACCTATATTGTCTTTACGTGGCTTCGATAACCTCACTTATTATCGCACTATTAATGGGCAGCCCAATGTATACATAAACGATACTGGCTGTGGTAACACCTTAAATATTGATCATCCAAAAACCTTGCAATTGGTTCTTGATAGCTTGCGGTATTGGGTAGAAGTTATGGGAGTGGATGGCTTTCGATTTGACTTAGCAACCATTTTAGGGCGTTCAAGCACGGGTTTTAGTGCCTCTCATACGTTTTTACAGGCCGTTGCACAAGATCCTATATTAAATAAAGTAAAACTGATCAGTGAGCCGTGGGATATAGGGCCTGGTGGGTATCAGTTAGGTGCTTTTCCTGCTCCTTGGCGTGAGTGGAATGATCAATACCGTGATGTGATTAAACGCTTTTGGCAAAGTGAAAAAGGCATTATTAGTGATGTTGCCAAGCGTTTACATGGCTCGTTTGATATTTTTGAACACAGTAACCGCGGCCCGCTTAATAGTATTAATTTTATTACCAGTCATGATGGTTTTACCCTTGCCGACTTAGTCAGTTATGAGCACAAACATAACCAAGCAAATGGTGAAAACAATCAAGATGGCCACAGCGCTAATTATTCGTTTAATTGCGGAGTTGAGGGATTTAGTAGCGATCCTGAAATAATAAACTTACGGCTCCAACAACAAAAAAACTTTTTACTTACCTTGCTACTCTCTAAAGGGGTGCCAATGATAGCCGCTGGCAGTGAAATGGCCCATTCTCAAGGTGGTAATAATAACGCTTATTGCCAGAATAACCGCACAAGCTGGCTGGCATGGAAAGACTCACAACTAAACCATTGCTTAATTCAGTTTATAGATGATGCATTAAAAATTAGGCACGGTCACAGTGCGTTTAAACACAGTGTGTTTTTAGATGATATTGATGAACGTTTCACCGTTAAGTGGTTCACCGAGCAAGGTAAAAAAATGGATGAAACACATTGGCATGAAGATACGCGACAATTTTTAATGTATAGCTTACTTGATAAGCAAAATAAGCACGCCTTATTAATTATTTTAAACGCCAGTAAACAGCCCGTGGTCTGCCAATTACCACAATCGCCCATTACTGCGACATGGGCGTTAGTGTTATCAAGCGTAAATAACGCATCAACTGTTGTTGAAGAAGATGCAACCGTGAATATTTCAGCACAAAGTAGTTGGGTTTTTAGTGCCAATTTAGAAGGCGAAGATTATGACTAAGCAAGACGAGCAAGTGTGTGTGGTAAAAGGCTGGCAAGAAGGCCCGGTTATTGATGAAAGTACCTTAAGTGATGATTTAACTCGCCACTTTTATTACACCTTAGGGCGTGATGTGGTGGGAGAGTCGCAGTTGTATTTATATCATGCATTGGCGCTGACAATAAGAGATAGACTCGTTGCGCGTTGCAGAGAAACTAATCAGCAAATTAAACAACAAAAACGCCGCAAAACAGCGTATTTATCGCTAGAGTTTTTAATGGGTAGAGCACTGGGTAATGCGGTACTCAACCTTGATTTAGAATCTCAGGTAAGTACTGCACTGCAAGCTTACTGTACTGAGCTGGAAAATGTAGAACAAGCAGAGCATGATGCTGGCTTAGGTAATGGTGGCTTGGGGCGCTTAGCGGCATGCTTTTTAGATAGTTGCGCGAGTTTAGCGCTGCCAGTAGTGGGTTATGGAATTCGCTATGAATACGGCATGTTTAATCAATCAATAAAAGAAGGCAACCAAATTGAGCAGCCAGATAACTGGCTACGCGAAGGTCACCCTTGGGAATTGAGCGCACCAGAGCAAGCTAAACGAGTTAAGTTCTCGGGTTATGTACAAAGTTATACCGATAAATTTGGTCGTGAACATCGCCAGTGGATGAGCTCCCAAGATGTGCTTGCGGTTCCTTATGATGTTCCCATTCCGGGCTATAAAAATAATATTGTTAATACCCTTAGGCTTTGGAAGTCTGAAGCTACAGATGAATTTAATTTAGCCGAATTTAATGCCGGTAGTTATTCAGAAGCGGTGGCACAAAAAAACCTCGCAGAGCAAATAACCATGGTGTTGTACCCTAACGACAGCAGTGAAAATGGTAAAGAACTGCGTTTACGCCAGCAATACTTTTTATCATCGGCAAGCATTCAAGATGTACTGAGCCAGTGGATTGAGCAATACGGAGATAATTTTACTGATTTTGCTCAGCATCATGTTTTTCAGCTTAACGACACTCATCCTAGTATTGCCGTGGCAGAGCTGATGCGAATTTTAGTTGACGACCATGAACTCGACTGGGATCAGGCATGGAACATCACAACCAAAACCATGGCTTATACAAATCACACTTTATTGCCGGAGGCATTAGAGAAGTGGTCAGTGGGGTTATTTGCTAAATTATTACCACGTATTTTAGAAATTATTTATGAAATTAATGCCCGTTTCTTAGCAGAGGTTGCAAGGCATTGGCCGGGTGATGTGCAAAAGCAACGAGACTTATCATTAATTGAAGAGGGCGAAGAGCCGCAAATTCGCATGGCTTTTTTAGCCATTGTTGGTAGTTATTCAGTCAATGGCGTAGCCGCACTGCATACCCAGTTATTAACTGCGGGTTTGTTTAAAGATTTTTACTCATTATGGCCTGAAAAGTTTAATAACAAAACCAATGGGGTGACACCAAGGCGTTGGCTTGCTTATTGTAATCCGGGTCTGAGCCATATTATTAGCGAGAAAATAGGAAAAGACTGGGTAGGCGACTTTGCAAAAATTAGCCAATTATGTCGTTTTTATGATGATCCTCAATTGCACGTAACATGGCAGCAGGCAAAACGGCAAAACAAGCAGCGTTTAGTCGATTTAGTAAAGCAAAAGTATGGCGTTGAGTTTGACGTAAATATGCTATTTGATGTGCAGGTAAAGCGTATTCATGAATATAAGCGCCAGTTACTCAATGTGCTACATGTTATTCATTTATACGACCGCATTCGTCGTGGCGATACACAAGGCATGGTACCTCGTTGTGTATTACTCGGAGGTAAAGCCGCACCTGGTTATATGATGGCGAAGAAAATTATTAAACTGATTAATAATGTTGCTGAGGTGATCAACAAAGACCCTGAAGTATCGATGTTTTTAAGAGTTGCCTTTTTACCAAATTACAATGTGACCGCCATGGAAACTATATGTCCTGCAACAGATTTGTCGGAGCAAGTTTCTACAGCAGGTAAAGAAGCATCCGGTACCGGCAACATGAAGTTTATGATGAATGGTGCGCTCACAATAGGCACGTTAGATGGCGCGAATATTGAAATCCGCGATGCAGTAGGAGCTGAAAACTTCTTCTTATTTGGCGCACAAGCCGAGCACATTGACGAAATTAGAGCGCATTATAATCCCAGTGAAATTATTGCGAATAACTCAGATCTAAACAGCGTGATGCATCTCCTTGAAAGTGGTCATTTTAATCTATTTGAACCCGGCTTATTTGATGATGTCATTAGCGGCATTAAAAGCAAAGACGATGCATGGCTAACCGCACATGACTTTGCCAGTTACATTGCAGCGCAGCGTGAAGTGGATAAAGCGTACGCTGATCAAACCCACTGGACTCAAATGAGTATTTTAAATACCGCGGCCAGTGGCTTATTTTCTAGTGACAGAACAATAGGCCAATATTGTGATGACATATGGCACTTAACCCCACTAGATACTTCACAGCAAAAAGTAAAAACAAACACTGACACTAATAGCTGACACTAAATGGAGAGAGTAATATGCCCAGTTATGCAAATCGCTATATAAGTAATTTAACCAGAGACACCTATGCACTCATTCTAGCCGGCGGACGAGGTTCTCGTCTTCATGAGCTAACAGACTGGCGTGCAAAACCAGCCGTTTATTTTGGCGGCAAGCACCGTATTATTGATTTTCCACTATCAAATTGTATTAACTCTGGTGTAAGACGAGTAGGGATTGCAACGCAATATAAATCTCATTCGCTAATACGCCATGTAAATCGTGCATGGGGGCACTTTAAAAAGGAGTTAGGCGAGTCTGTTGAGATTTTACCTGCATCACAGCGCAATGGTGATGAATGGTATTGCGGTACTGCCGATGCGGTATTTCAAAATATGGATATTATTCGCCATGAACTACCTAAATATGTAATGATTTTGTCAGGCGATCATGTATATCGTATGGATTACGGCGGTTTGTTAGCAAAGCATGTCGAAAATGGTGCCGATATGACCGTATGCTGTTTAGAAGTCGCGGTTGAAGAAGCAGCGAACACCTTTGGGGTAATGACCGTTGATCAAGAAAATCGAGTGCGACGATTCGACGAAAAACCAGCTGAACCAAGCTCTGTGCCTGGCAAACCAGGTACGTGTTTAGCGTCAATGGGTAATTACGTCTTCAATACTGAGTTTTTATTTGAGCAATTACAAAAAGATTCACAAACCGAAGGCTCAGGACGTGATTTTGGTCATGACATTATCCCCGCCATTATCGAAGAGCATAATGTGTTTGCTTACCCATTTAGAGATCCCGCACAAGTAGGGCAACCTTATTGGCGCGATGTAGGGACCTTAGATTCATTTTGGGAAGCGAACATGGAGTTGGTTATGCCTGAGCCTCAATTGGATCTGTACGACCCTACTTGGCCAATTTGGACATATCAAGAGCAGCTTCCTCCAGCTAAGTTTATTTTTGATGATGACGATCGTCGGGGTATGGCTGTTGATTCAACCGTATCGGGTGGGTGTATTATTTCAGGCTCATTAGTGAGAAAGTCATTACTGTTTTCTAATGTACATATTCGCTCATATTGTACTATTGAAGAGTCGGTTATTTTACCCGGTGTTATAGTTAACCGTGGGTGTAAAATAAAACGTGCCATTATTGATAGAAGCTGTGAGATCCCCCCAGGATTAGAAATTGGTTATGATCGTAAAACCGACGAAGCCAATGGTTTTAGAGTATCTAAAAAGGGAATTGTTTTGGTAACCCGCGAGATGCTGACAAAGTTAGACACTAAGTTAAATCAATAATTAAATAGCAAGGCGAAAGCCTTGCAGCTAACTATAAGAGTAAATAAATGCATGTATTAATGGTTGCCGCAGAAAATGATGCGTTACCTAATGCCAAAGTCGGTGGTGTTGCCGATGTCATACGTGATGTACCTAAAGCGTTAGCGGCACAGGGACTAACGATTGATGTGGTAATTCCTGATTATGGCTTTGAATTGGGTGAGCGCCGTTTTATTGGTGAAGTCAACGTTGCGTTTAATTCAGCCTCTCACGTTTTATCGCTGTTTGAAATTCCACAAACGCAAAATGCAGTGAGGCAAATAGTAATAAGCCACCCTTTGTTCAGCCAATCACATAGTGTGTATTGCAACGATGATGACAATCGTCCATTTGCTACTGATGCGAGTAAGTTTGCACTGTTTAATGCCGCGATTTGTGAAGCGCTTTTACAAGGGGTTTTAAAACAACCAAACACGTTACATTTACACGACTGGCACAGTGCTTGTGTGGCGGTGTTACTAAAATTTGAGCCTCGCTATCGTAAACTTGCTAAGCTGCGCTTGGTGTACACGGTTCATAACTTAGCCTTACAAGGTATTCGCCCTTTTAAAGACGATGACTCTAGCTTAGAAGCGTGGTTTCCCTCATTAAGTTATGATGGCCAATTGCTTTGTGATCCCCGTTACCCTCATTGCTTTAACCCCATGCGTAGTGCTATTAATTTAGCCGATAAAGTACATGTGGTTTCACCCAGTTATAGCCAAGAAGTGCAGATTGCGAGTAACGATGCAGGCGGTTTTTTTGGTGGTGAAGGACTTGAGCGTGATTTACAACAAGCGGCTGAGCAGGGCAAGCTGATTGGGATACTCAACGGCTGTGATTACACAACTCAACACCCGAAGCAGGCAACGCTTAGCGAGCTTTTAGAGCAGATAGAAGCTACGCTTTTTAGCTGGATGGCAAAAAACGTACACTTAGACAGCAGCCACTATATTGCTCACCAACGTGTTTTACAATTTATGGCATCAGAGCAGCAAGGGCCTTTAATGACCAGTGTAGGGCGGCTCACCGAGCAAAAAGTATTGCTGCTGTGCCAGCCACACAACAATAGTTTAACTATTGATGAGGTATGCAAGGTTATAAACCAATATAATGGTCGCTTGATTGTATTGGGCTCGGGCGATAAAAAACTAGAACAATTATTTACCACTGCAATGGCTCGAAATAGCAATTTATTGTTTTTAAAAGGTTATGGCCAAGGTGTTGGTGATTTAATGTATCAACTAGGGGATTTATTTTTAATGCCTAGTTCTTTTGAGCCGTGTGGTATCAGTCAAATGCTGGCAATGCGAGCAGGTCAGCCTTGTCTTGTGCACAGTGTTGGCGGCTTAAAAGATACAGTTGAGCATAATGTGACTGGTTTTAGTTTTACTGGTGATACCTTATTAGCTCAGGCAGAGGCACTGTTGCATAGTTTATCTGAGGCCTTGAATGTAAATCACGCTAACCCTAAGCAATGGCAAGCGATAAAAAATAGCGCTAAGAACAGCCGCTTTGGTTGGGATGACGTTGTAACTGATTATATTACCTACTTATATTAAAAAATTTATTAAAGTTCAGTGACATCCGTTCCTATTTGCGCTTTAATTACTTAGTCTGGTGGAAATAATAAAAAGTAGGTAATGTGTCGGTATTTGTGGCAAGGCAAGCAATCCTTAATCGTAATCAAAATGTAGTTGCATATGAACTACTGTTTCGCGATAGCCCTGAAAATTGCTTTCCTGGTGTTTCTGATGGTCAAGCAACGGCTCGCCTGATCATGGAAAACCAGCTTAACTTAGGTACTCGCCATATTACTTCGGGTAAAAAAGCGCTGATCAATATTGGTCCTGAGTCCTTAAAGCTTGATTTATGTGATTTTTTACCTTGTAAAGATGTGGTTATTGAATTACTCGAAACCATAGAGCCCACCGACGATACCTACGAGCTATGCCGTAAACTCTTTCACAGTAACTATAAATTAGCCCTTGATGACTTTGTTTACTCACCGCAGTGGGAACGTTTTTTAAAGCTAGTTAATTTAATTAAATTTGATATTCGGCTCACGCCACTGGATGAAATTCCACTGGTGGTCAATAAGCTAAAAAAACACAAAAATATTAAGCTGTTAGCTGAAAAAATAGAAACCGATGAAGAATATAAATTAGCTCGCCAAATGGGGTTTGATTATTTCCAAGGGTATTACTTTGCCCGCCCCGCAATGATAGAGCAAAAAGATATTCATTATAATTATGGTCTTGTCATTGCCATTTATTCAGAAGTAATGAAGCCAGATCCTGATGTGAAAGTAATCACCGGGTTATTTGAGCTTGATGCAGCACTAGCATACAAACTATTGCGTTTATTAAATAGTGGTGTATTTCCCCTGCAAAGCCAAATATCATCATTAAAACAAGCGCTGGTTTACCTAGGGCAAGCACGTTTAAAAAAGTTTGTAAGCCTAATTGTTACAGCACACACCGCGCGCACTAAGCCGATAGAGCTTATGCAAATGTGTGTTATTCGCGCTCGCTTTTGTGAATTAATAGCCAGCAAAGTCGCCAAACAAGTTCAAGGTGAGGCATTTTTAACTGGGCTGTTTTCTTTGCTTGATGCTATTTTAGATAAGCCAATGGACTTGTTGGTTGATAAACTGCCATTCCCAGATGAAATTAAAGTAGCACTAACCGGTGAGAAAAATGACTTATATTATATTCTTGAAACGGTAAAAGCATATGAAACCGGAAGTTGGTGGGCGCTTGAGAAAGCGGTATCACTCATTAATTTAGACAGTGCTTTTTTACCAAAATTATACAAACAAGCTGTAAAATGGGCCGATAGCTACAAAGATAATATTTAAAAGGATAGGGTTTGCGCAATTATAATATGGACTTTATAAGGGGCATAGCAGTACTTGGACTGGTATTTATTAACTGCTATTCCTTTGCAATTTTTGAACTCAATTACACTCCACTTACCACACCTCCAGCTAGCGATAATTTTTTACACACCTTAAGCCTTATATTTGTTGAAGGGCGGTTTCGCACATTATTTACGTTATTATTTGGTGCTGGTCTTTATATTCAGTTTCAGCGTCAGCAATGTATTCAGCCATTAAAAAAACGTCTATATTGGCTTATTGTGTTTGGCTTTATACATGGGTTGTTACTGTGGGCGGGTGACATTTTGTTTTTATATGGGGTGTCAGCATTACTGGTATTACGCTATTTAGATTACACGGACGAAGAGCTTAAAAGCAAAGCGGCCTTTTTTACTTTTATCGCTTTACTTGCCACAGCAATGTTTATGTTAGGGCTTAATGAAGAACCACTCTATAGGGATTCTCCCGAGTTTTACCAGATATATAATAGTTATTACCAAAGTATTGGTGCGCATTTTAGCCAAAATATAACAATGAGCATTTATATGTTGCTAACAGTGCCTATTTTATTACTGTGGGCAAGTGCTGGCTTTATGCTAATTGGTATTGTTGCCTACAAATGTAATGTGTTTAGTGATGGATTTAGCAGGTCGGGGCTAATTAAACTTGCTGTGTTAAGTGTGTTGCTGACTAGCTTACGATTAGTGTTAGAGTCATATGAACAAGGTATTGGTTATGCGTTACAAGAGCCTGTTAATGAACTGGCTGCTTTATGTGTGGCGCTGCTTTATATTCATTTAATCGTTAAACTATGCAATAACAGCGCGCAAATAGGGGGGCTCATTCAACACGTAGGGCGGTTAGCGTTTACTTTATACATAAGCCAAACCATTATGCAGTTATTATTGTTTAAAGTGCTTTTCCCTCAGTGGGCGCTTAGTTTTAACCGCATTGATTATTGGCTTGTTGCTATTTGCTTAGTGGTTGTACAGCTTATGTTTACTGCACTCTACTGTCGTTATTTTAAGCAAGGGCCTCTTGAATACCTATGGCGTAAATTAGCGCAAATTAAGCGCGAAAAAATAGCTTGAGTAGTTTAAACTATGCGCCTTTATATTTAAGAAGATTTGCCATATGACAGACTTAAAGCGTTTAAATAAATTTATTAGTGAAACAGGGTTTTGCTCACGCCGTGAAGCCGATAAATATATTGAGCAAGGTCGTGTTACGGTTAATGGCGAATTACCCGAAATGGGTGTTAAAGTCGCACAAAGCGATGTGGTATTGGTTGATGGTAAGCCATTAAAAGCACCACCAAAACGGGTTTACATTGCTTACAATAAACCAGTCGGTATTACCTGTACCACAGAACGAAAAATTCAAAGTAATATTGTAAAAGCGGTTAATTACCCTGACCGTATCTTTCCTATTGGTCGCTTGGATAGGCCCTCAGAGGGGTTGATTTTTTTAACCAATGAAGGGGATATCGTTAATAAAATCCTTCGTGCTGGCAATAACCACGAAAAAGAATACGTGGTTACCGTAGATAAACCACTAAACCGCCAGTTTGTGAATAAAATGGCAAACGGTATTCCTATTTTAGATACCGTGACCAAAAAATGTAAAGTGACGCAAACGGGTGCCCAGCAATTCACTATTATTTTAACTCAAGGTTTAAATCGTCAAATCCGTCGTATGTGTGAATATTTAGGCTACGAAGTGGTTACATTAAAGCGTGTGCGTATTATGAATGTAACCCTTAAAGGGTTAAAAGTAGGGCAATGGCGTCATTTAAGCGATGCAGAAATGGCGGTTATTAACGACTCGATTGCTGATTCAGGTAAAACACAAGAACATTCGCTGTATGATGATAGTGTGCAGGGCAATCTACCTGAACAATCTAAACGTGCACATAAGCGTGAGTATCAAGGTGACAAGCCTCGAGGTACAAAGAACAACGAACAACATAAGCAAGCCAACAAAAGCAGCCGTAATACGCCTTATCAGAAACGTTCAACCACCTATGTTGGTAAATCAAATGCCAATAAAGCCAATTCCGCATCAGGAACTAAAGCTAAGAGCAGTGGCACGTTAAGCTTAAAAAAGTAATTAAGTTTGTATAAACCAAGCAAATAAAAAACGCAGCCTAGGCTGCGTTTTTTATTAATGATTAAGACTGTTTAGGGTAGTCAATTCTAAACACCACAGTATATAAAACCGGCACCACAATCAGGGTTAGTATGGTGGCAAAACCTAAGCCAAACATAATGGTGACCGCCATTGATTGAAAGAATACGTCAAATAATAATGGGATCATGCCAAGTATTGTAGTGATAGCGGCCATGGCTACAGGACGCACACGGCTTACGCCTGAGTCAAACACAGCTTGATAGGGTGATTTTCCTTCACTAAGTTCTAAGTTTATTTGATCTACCAATACAATACCGTTTTTAATCAGCATGCCGCTTAAGCTTAATAAACCCAGTAGCGCCATAAAGCTAAAGGGGGCGTTCATTACTAACAAGCCTGCGCTTACACCAATAATAGCCAATGGCACGGTTGCCCATATAACTAAGGGCTTTTTCACTGAGTTAAACAGTAATACTGTTACCGCAAACATGGCTAAATAACCCAGCGGTAACGAACCAAAAATAGCCTTTTTCGCTTTGCTTGATGATTCGAACTCACCGCCCCATTGCATTTCATAGCCTCGCGGTAAATCAATTGCTTCAACTTCAGTGCGAACCCGAGCAAATAATTTTGCAGGTGTTTCATCACCCAATACATCATGATCTGCCATTACCGTTATGGTACGTTTACGATCACGACGCATAATTAAGCTGTCTTCCCACTCAACAATAAATTCATCAACTACTTGAGTTACCGGCACAAACACGCGTAATACTGGGCTATAAATTTGTAAATCGTGAACACTGTCTACATTTAAGCGCTCGCTGGCAGGTGAGCGGGCAATAATAGGTAACAATTGCGTACCATCACGATAAACACCCACTTGTTTACCCGACAGGCTCGTTAACAGAACTTGGTCAAGGTCAAACTTGGTGATCCCCAAGCGGCGTGCTTTTTGTTCGTTAAATTGGGGGCGAATCATTTTAGTACGTGCACGCCAATCATCGCGAATGTTAAAAGCACCGTCGTCTTTGGCGATAATTTCTTTTGCTTGAGATGATAGCTGTCTTAATATCACCGGATCGGGGCCTGAAAACCGCGCCTCTATTTTAGCATCGGTTGACGGGCCAATTTCCATTGGTTTTACTTTTAGCTTTGCTGACAGCGGATGTTGCTGTGCGTAATCACGCACCTTTTGCATTACTTTAGCGACCGCATCACGGTTGGTGACACGAATAATTAACTGCCCATAAGCAGGATAAGACTTTTCTGGCGCGTAAGTTAGCATAAAACGCGGCGCACCTTGGCCAACTGTACTGGTGATTTCTGTGACCAGTTCATCCTTTTGCAAATAAGCTTCGAGCTGTTTTATGCCCTCAAGGGTGGCACGAATATCAGCACCTTGATCTTGCCAGTAATCCACATAAAACATCGGTGTATTTGAGGCTGGAAAAAACGATTGTTTTACCGAGCCAAATCCCACTACAGCGCTGCATAAAAGGGCAACCATAAGGACTAAGGTTGTTTTTCTAAAGCGCATAGCCAAATTTAATATCGCTTTATAACCATTGAATATGATGCCTTGATAAGGGTCTTCATGTTCTTGATTATGTTCGTGTTTAAATTCGGTTTCTTTAAACATTAAATGGGCAAAAAATGGGGTAAGGGTAATTGCGGTGATCCAGCTTAATAGCAATGAGATAAACAGCACCCAAAATAAGCTGCCGGCAAATTCACCACTGGCATCTGAGCTTAAACCAATTGGTGCAAAAGCGGTTATAGCAATAACTGTTGCGCCAAGTAGTGGCCATTTCGTTTGATCTACGATATTAACTGCGGCTTTAAGCTTTGTTTGACCGCGCTTAAGGTTGATGAGAATCCCTTCGGTAACAACAATGGCATTATCAACCAGCATACCTAGCGCAATAATTAGCGCGCCTAATGAAATACGCTGTAGATCAATTGCAAACAGCTTCATAAATATAAAGGTGCCTAATACCGTCAGTAATAAAATACCGCCAATAAGAACACCGCTTTTCAAGCCCATAAAAATAAGTAGCACAACAATAACTATTGCAATGGCTTCTATTAAGCTAACAATAAAACCATCTACAGACTGCTCTACTTCTTTTGGTTGGTTATACACCGAGCTAATATCAATACCATGTGGGCGTTGATATTCAAGAGATGCTAAATGTTCATCTATGTGCTTACCTACATCAACAACATTAACCCCAGACATAAACGAAACACCAATAAGCAGCGCCTGTTGTTGATTGTAATGAATGACATTGGTCGGTACTTCAGCATATTCACGGTACACTTGTGCAACATCGCCCAAATAAATTAGTTCACTCGCACCAGGCTTTGAGATTAATAAGGTTTCCAGCTCCGTTACATCTTTAAATTCACCGGTTGGATGTAAGCGAATAGACTCATCACCGACACGAATACGTCCAGCGTTAGACACCGTGTTTTGTGATTGCAGCAAGTCATAAATATGACTAGGTGCAATACCTAGCTGTGCAAGCTTGCGGGTCGATACCTCAACCATTACTTGTGGTTGTTGTTGCCCAGCAATTGTGACTTTGCTCACACCTTTGACTAAAACAAGTTCACGCTTTAAATAGTCAACATAGTCTTTTAATTCATCATAAGAGTAGCCATCGCCAGTAACGGCAAACATAACGCCGTAAACATCGGCAAAATCATCAATTACATTACTCGGGTAAACACCACTTGGTAGCGACGGGCTTAGGTCGTTAATTTTTCGACGCATTTCATCCCATATTTGCCTTAGCTCTTGTTTACGATAGTTACTTTTCATTTCTACGGTAATTTGTGATTTACCATTAGATGAAATAGACGTGACATAATCAACATAGGGGAGCTGTTGGATGGCGTTTTCAATTGGAAATGTTACTTCTTCTTCTACCTGCTGTGGAGATGCGCCCGGATACAAAGTGATTACCATGGCTTTTTTCAAAGTAAACTCAGGGTCTTCTAGCTGGCCTAAATCAAAGTAAGACACGCTGCCGCCTATTAATAGCAACAACGTAAACATCCAGCTAATGACTTTCTTTTCAATAGATAGTTGCGCAAAGCCCATAATTATAAGCCTCGCTCTTTATTCCAAGGGCGAACAGACATGCCTTCTTGTAAAGAGTGAACACCAGCAGACACAATTTGTTGGCCTTCTTTTACGCCGCTAAGTACTTCAATAGTGTCGTGATGTAATTGACCTACTTGCACTGCTTGCTTATGTACAGTGCCAGTTTGCTGATTAAAAACCCACACATAAGCATTATCGCTTAGGCTTTTATTCGGATCTGAAAATACCGACTCAATTGGTAAAATAGTGTAGGGAGTTTGTGAGCGAGTTACTTTACTTAAATCTATCATCACTTGCCCAGACATACCCGCAAGCAAATTAAAATCTTTTGGCACCGGTAATGAAAACACCACTTTATAGGTAAGCGTTGCCGGATCGGCTTGAGTATCCCATTCTTTTAGTGTGAGTTTGTATTGCTTGTCGTGATAGCCATCAAATTCAACCATAGGTTGGTATTGGGTATCTTTTTGAATGCGCGCAACGATTTTTTCAGGAACCTGTATTTCTACATCCATAAAATCGCGAGTTTCTAGGCGCAGAACATTTTGTTTTGCTTGAATACTCTCAAAGTTTTTTACAAACACTTTAGCTACTATGCCAGCAAAAGGAGCACGAAGCTCACTGTATTCTAAATTGGTTTCTGCAATTTTAAAGGCTGACTCGGCAACTTGCTCATTAGCAACCGCTTGATCAAGCTCTGATTGACTGGTGATGTTTTTGTCGAATAATTGTTTAATGCGTTTTAGCTGTGATTTTGCCAGTTCGTATCGTGCTTTACGTTCGTTATATTGTAATTGAAAATCCTCAGGATCTAACTTAGCCAATAGTTGTCCTTTTTCAACTTGTTCACCAGCTAATACAGGAAATTTAACCAACTCACCGTTGACCCTAAAAGCAAGATATGAGCCTTGGTTTGCAACCACTTCAGCGGGGAAGCTGCGAATGTTAGTTTGTGAATCATGACCAATGCTAAATAATTTAACCGGACGAATAGGCTCTTCTTTAGCTATATTCTCGGGCTCTGAGCAGCCTATTAAACTTAGTAATGTCGCAGTTAGTAAACATAAGCGAAACAGTGGCATGATATCTCCATGATAAAAAAAGGCTAAATAAGTGTGTGCAGCATACGCTGCAAACATATAAAATAAAATTCATTAAATTTTAGAAACTCAATAAGTTTTACTTATGATGTGCTGAGTGGCCGATGAAACTTAACCAATTACAAATATTAGATGCTATTGTGCAAAGCGCGAGTTTAAGTGGAGCGGCATTAAAGCTACATAAAACGCAACCAGCGCTCACATTGGCGATTAAAAACTTAGAAGCTAAGTTAGGCTTTGACCTACTGGACCGTTCTCATTATCGCTTACAACTTACCGAAAAGGGACGTATTTTTCATCGCGAGGCTAAACAGTTATTAGCCGCTAATGAGCAACTTACTCAGCTCGCAACAGAGCTGGCATTAGGCAATGAAGCGCAATATAGAGTCTGCTACGAGCAAATTTGCCATATGCAAAGTTATAACGAGATCATAAGTAATACTTTTAAGCATTTTTCGAGTACCGAATTTCGTTTAACCAGTGGTAAGCGGTTTGTATCCTTAGAACAAGTTAATACCGGTCAAGCCGAGCTTGGAATAGGCCCGTGGTTTGATTTATTTCATGCAACTGGTGATTTAGAAAGCCTACCCATTGGTAAACTAGATATTGGCATTGTAGGAGCTAAAGGGATTTTACCTAAGCAGCTTAGCTATGATGAATTACAGCTTTACCCGTGTTTGGCTATGTTTGAAAGTGGCTTAAGCATAGACAGCGATAGACTTTCCTATTCAAAAGGGGCTGCGGTGATGAAAATTGATGATATATCTACCTTGAAGTCTTTTCTACTTTCAGGGGCTGGTTGGGCAATGATGAGTTTAGGGCATTGTAAAAAAGAAATAGCCGCTGGCTCATTACAGCAAATCATTGTAACCGACAGAGAGCACCAGTTTAGTGCGCAAATTAGAGCCTTTCGTCAGCATGCTATGCATCATGGGCCTGTAGCGCGTAAAATCTGGCAGCAATTTAAATTACTCAGTCAGGAGTATTTAAGCAAGAATGGACGTTAATAAAGAAACGGTTATTTACACTATCATAGCCAGTATACCCAAAGGCAATGTTGCCAGTTATGGCCAAGTAGCAGCACTTGCGGGTTATCCTAATAATGCTAGGTTGGTAGGTCGTTTATTAAAAGAGATGCCAAAAGATTCGGCGATCCCTTGGCATCGAGTGGTTAATAGCCAAGGTAAAATATCGTTTCCCGAAGGAAGTGATAAATACCAAGAACAACGACAAAAACTGTTATTAGAAGGTGTTAATTTTAAGAATAATAAAGTGAATATGCGCGAGTGTAGATGGGAGTGATATCACCACTCTCGTCAGATAAGTGCCCGTTTAGGTCGGATAAGCGAAGCGCCATCCGACAAAGTAAAATATCTTGCCAATAACTCTCAATATTTTATGTTGTCGAGTGGCTAGAGAGTGCCATGAGCGGATTTTAAAGGCGTGTATCTGAAACTCTGTTGGGTGGCGCCTTCGGCTTAACCAACCTACCTTTTAACGAGGTTAAACAAGTGGCGGAGCCACGCCATCCGACAAAAATAATGAATTTACCAGAAACAATCTAATTTACCACGTTAGCGATATATAACTGCTTTATACTGTAAGTTAAACCACTCTATACCGACTATCGGCTAAGTGCCAATTGCAGACAGTGGTAACGCCCAAATAACAGGCTGAAAATTGTTGGCCAAAATCCTCGAGGCACGAGCAATGGCCAACTGTTTTTAGTCCTTGTTGATTTGCTTGTTCGCCATTTCTTCTGGGAGTATCTGCTCTAATTTCAGACCATATTGCTCTTCATTATTTACATACTCTTCTTTTAAATATTCGAAGAACTGAGTTAGATGAACATAATGCTCTTCATAATCATCACGGTCACGTAAAGTTTCACTTGTTAATAATTGCTCATTATATAATACAGAATCTCGTATCGCTGATAAAAGCGTTGGAACATATGCTTTAGGTATTTTCATCTTATGCAACCTCTTTAACAACGGATTTTGCTAACTGATTAAGTAAAAGCTTAAATACAGTTAGAGGCGTATTATATGCTGGAGCTATTGTATAATGATATGCGCCTAACCTTGAGTTATAATTATCTTTTATAATTGCCAAACCCTTTGGTAAAGGTGTCCCAGCAGATATCCTATAGTGCTCCCAATTAGGACCTTGGGGAATACCAGGCTTATCAAATGTACTTATGCCTCTAGGACTCTCTTTAATATTGATTTTAGCATTAGCCCCTTCACCGATTAAACTTATATCCGCAGGTCTCGGGCGACCGTTAGATAAAATAATGGTATCTTCAATTAATTCAAATAACTCCATATTTTTTTTACATTTAACCCTCTCCATAAATTTACAGGAACCATTCCCTCATAATATTTAGCGCCGCTATGGCTTACAACTTTATCAGAGGGCACTTTCCCTATCTTTACGCGAAAACGTCTTTATTTCATGAGCTTCTATTATTAGCAAGTAGTGTAACTTATTGCCAGCTATAAATATTACTCTTCCTATGGCTTATATAAATATGTAAAAAAGAGGAAGGTTTCCTCTTATTCTTACTAAGTTAATGACGACTCACTTGAATGACTGGTATTCGCTGTGAGTTCAACCATTCGATGCAACACACTGGTTAAACCAGACTAATCTAAATGGCTTAACCAGCCTAATAAACATAATTACTGATCGAAATATAATGGCTAACACATCCACCAATAACAAAGAGGTGCCAAATAGCATGGCTATATTGAGTGCTTTTTGCACTATAAAAAATAGTACCTACACTATAAAATAAGCCGCCAGCTAATAGCCAATAAAGTGCATTGATAGGCACGTTTAAATAAAGCGGATACACAATGGCTAATGCAAACCATCCCATTAATAAATAAGTAGCCAGTGAAACTTTTTTATTGCCATTTTTAACCAATAGCTTATAAGCGATGCCTGCAAACGCTACTGTCCAAATAAAGACTAAGGTAGCCCAAGACCAGAGCCCAGATAACGACAGCAACAAAAAGGGCGTGTAGGTGCCTGCAATCAGTAAATAAATGGCGCAATGATCACATTTTTTGTAAAACGCTCTCAATCTTGGGCGCACACTGGCGTGATAAAGCGTTGAAGATAAAAATAAAATAAACAAGCTACTGCCGTATATCAGAGTACTGGCATAGCCTTTCACACTATTAGTTTGTTTTACTAAATCCCAAACAACAAAAGCAGCGAATACAATGCCTAAGGCATGACTAATAACATTTAACAGCTCTTCTTTTTTAGAATAGGGAGCTTCAAAAGACATAACAGATCCTACCACTTTGCGAATAAATTTTAGTGTACATGTGTACGCTGAAATTTTCAAATACGAAATAAAGTCATTAATTTACTGAACATTAACAAACACACTATTATTTGGTTTTATTTTTAAATTCATTGGTCAAAATTACTAATCTAGATTTTGTAGATTTCTTTTGAATTTATTTATTTCATTTTAAAACAATGGTTTATAAAGTTTTTCCATTATGGCATAGCCCTTGATTGTAACTAAGCGTACTAACCAATAAACAAACAAGGAATACTATTATGAAAACTTCAATCAACATCACAATCGCAAGCTTACTTGTATTAGGTTCAACTAACGTTAACGCAACAGAAGTCGATTTAAATATTACAGATATGCTAACTAACACTGTGTCTACTTATGTGTCACAGGCAAGCAACGAACTTGAAAAGTCTGTAAAAGAAGCCGTTTCTTTTGATGCACAGGTTATTCTTGACAGCTTACTTGAAAATAATCCTGTGGTTGATAACAGCAACATGGACGAAAAACAACCTGTAGTTAAAGCACAACCAAAGCAATAAAAAGGGAATAAAAGTAATGAACAGTGAGTTCGAATTATTAGCCTTAATGTTGGCACCTGTGGCAAGTATACTGAGTGTTTATTACTTGGTTTACATGATAAAAAATGTGGGAACGAGGTTTAATTAGCGGATGCATTTACACTGTAAAGCAATTGATGTAACTAAAGCTGATCGACTTGAATAAAGCGCACGTAAATAAAGGCAGAGTGTTTGAAAGAAGTAGACTTTATGAAACGTGCGATTTTCCCATTACCTATATTTATATTACCTGAAGGCTATACGCGATTACGTATATTTGAGCCTCGTTATTTAACGATGGTAAAAAACGCATTAAAAACCAATAGCGGTTTTGTTTTATGTACCTTTGAGCATGACACCCCGTTAAACATAAGCGCCCAAGGCTGTTTAATGGATGTTATTGACTTTGATCAAGACGAAAGCGGTATGCTATTAATTGATGTATTTGCATCTAAGAGTGTGCAAATAGATAATGTGTATCAAGATGAGCAGGAACTTCGCCATGGTGATGTATCCGCTTGCAACACACCTTATTGGTACAACAAAGATAACCACGAAATTGGTCAACACCAACTTTTACAAGTAGCACTAGAAGACGTTTTTGCGAATAACCCCGATTTGCAATCGCTTTATAAAACCACCAAATTTAATCAGCTTGCGTGGATTGTGGCGCGTTGGCTTGAATTACTTCCCATTTCTATTGAGAAAAAACAACAACTTGCATTTGAGACTAACTTTGATAACTTGCTTAGTTTCCTCCATACTGTGATTAATAACGAATTTGCCTAAAATAATTATGATCCGCTTGTAACCATTGCTCGTAATGGTATTCACTAAAGCAATAACGGGACATTTTACTATGGTAAGTCAACAACAATCACTAAGTTGTGAACCTAACACAGGTAAGTACACTGCCATGCCAGAAACACCAAGTACGGAACTCAGGGAAGCATTAGTTAATGTAGCTCAATCTCGCGATAAAAAATCTTTCGCGTACTTGTTTGAATATTTTGCACCTAAGATTAAGCGCTTCGGCATAAAGCAGTTTGGTGTAGAAGCCCAAGCAATGGAATTAGTTCAAGAAACCCTCACTTCCGTATGGCGAAAAGCCCACTTATACAATAGTGAAAAGGGTGCAGCTACTACTTGGGTCTATACCGTAATGCGTAACGCCTCTTTTGACATGCTTCGTAAAATGAAAAGTAACAAAGAAGAAAATATTAGCGAAGACATTTGGCCGTTATTGAACGAATCTGAAGATACACATCACGAATACAGCGACCACCTTGAAGACCAACAAATTAAACGTTATTTAGATAAATTGCCTCAAGCGCAAAGAGAAGTTGTGCGCGGCGTTTATTTTCAAGACATGTCGCAAGAGCAGTTAGCTCAACAATTAAACATTCCAGTAGGCACGGTAAAATCACGATTACGTTTAGCCTTGCAGAAATTACGTAATGAAATGGGAGATCAGCATGATTAAACATCACCCGAGTGAAACACTACTGACACAATACTGTGCAGCAACACTTCCAGCATCGCTTAGCCTTGCCGTATCAATACATGTTGATATGTGCCCAGTGTGCCAAGCTAAAGTTGAAAAACTTGAAGCGGCTAATGCGCGAGCAGTTTTTAGTGACAATATGGATGTGGCAACGGATGAGCAAGCCGATCAAGCCGATGATGTAATTGAATTAAGTTTACTTGATATGATCACGGCCGATGACTCGATTGATGAAGTATATTCTGTTGAACCAGTTAGTATTAATGTTAATGAGCATAATTACAGCTTGCCTAGAGCTTTAACACGGATCTCGCATGGTAAATTTACCCAAGTAGGTAAGCTTGCGCGTTCTCGAATAGCCCTTGATGATGGCCATTTACGTTCAAGCTTGTTACATATAGATGCTGGTGGAGAAATTCCGGAGCACACACATACCGGTTTTGAGGTTACTTTACTGCTTGATGGTGAATTTACAGACGAAGAGGGCAGTTATGTTCCTGGTGACTTTATTTGGCAAGATGGCCGTCATCAACACACCCCCCTAACAAAAGAGGGATGTTTGTGCTTTACTGTTGTTAGTAGTGCTCTACATTTCAATAAAGGACTTAGCAAGTTACTTAACCCAATTGGTGGCTTGATTTATTAAGAGAATCTATGCAAACAGATACAATAAAAATAGGTATTAGCGCCTGCTTGGCAGGCGAAAAGGTAAGATTTGACAGTGGCCATAAAAAATCAAATTTTTGTATGGAAGAGCTGGCCAAGCATGTTGAATATAAAATGTATTGCCCAGAGGTTGCGGTAGGATTACCAATACCTCGTCCAACCATTCGTCAAGTAAAAACAGGCGATACTATCAAAGTGTGTCGTCCGGATGGCACGGGAGATGTTGGCCCACAGCTCACAGAATACGGTAAAAAAATAGCTACAGAACAAGCAGGGCATCTAAGCGGATTCGTTTTTTGTGCTAAGAGCCCAAGCTGTGGCATGGAGCGGGTAAAAATATACAATGAAGCAGGAACCGGTAACACCTCTGAAGGCGTTGGTTTCTTTGCTGAACAAATTATGAAACATAATCCCTTACTACCTTGCGAAGAAAATGGACGTTTAAATGATGTTCATTTGCGCGAGAACTTTGTAATGCGTGTTTATACATTACATAACTGGCAACAGTTAGTGAAAGAGCCCGTTACTGTGCATCGTTTGACCCAGTTCCATGCTCAATACAAATATTTGTTAATGGCTCATAATTATCAAGCGTATCGTGATTTAGGCAATCTACTCGGAACGTTTGTTGGTGACGACGTTAATGCTTTGGCCGACGAGTACATATTAGGTTTAATGAATGCGCTTAAACGCCCTGCTTCAAGAAAAAATAATTCTAACACGTTGATGCATTTGCAAGGTTACTTCAAAAAAGATTTATCAAAAATCGAAAAGGAAGAAATGCGAGATGCAATTGATGAGTATCGCCAAGGGTTGGTGCCGCTTTATGTACCACTAACATTGCTTAAACATCATTTAAAGGTTCATCCAAATGAGTATTTAAGTAAGCAAATTTACTTTAACCCTTATCCTAATGAACTTAAGCTACGTTACGGTTTGTAATGAATACACTATTTTGGTTTAGGCGCGATTTGCGCCTTTTTTCTAACGAGGCGCTGATCGAAGCGCTAAATAATGGTGCTAAACACGCCATTTTTTTTGTGTGCGAAAAACAATGGGCACAGCATAATACTGCTGCCATTCAAATTGACTTACTTAAACGCAGGGTGAGTTATATTCGCGAAAAGCTTGCCAAATATGGCGTAAATTTGCATGTAATAGACGCCCCTTTTTTTGCCGATTGCCAAACTAAACTTCTCGATTTTTGTCAGCAACACGATATTAAACACATAATAGCCAACACTGAGTATGAGCTAAATGAATTTAATAGGGACAAAGCGATTCAGGCACAGTGCGACCAACAGCAAATAACATTTACTTTATACGAGGGTGATATCATTGCTCCTGTAGGTAGTGTGCGCACTCAAAATAATGAAATGTATAAAGTATTTACACCGTTTAAACGCGCATGGTTAAAGCAGTATCAAGATACACACTTTAGTTTATTACCGTGGCCGTTATCTGAAGAGCCGATAGAAATCGAACAGTGTGAGTTACTAAGTGGTGATGAAAGCTCAATAAAATGGCCTGTTGATGATGATACTCTATCAACCGTAGTCGATAATTTTATTCACGATAAATTAGCAAGCTATGATGACGTACGAGACATACCCAGTGTAAAAGGAACATCGGGCTTAAGCCCCTATTTAGCACTAGGGGTTGTTAGTAGTAAACAATTAATGGTTAATATACAACAACATTACCCCGATATACTGACCACCTCAAAAAGTAAAACGTTTACCTGGGTTAACGAACTGATCTGGCGTGAATTTTACAAACACCTAATTGCTGAATTCCCAAAACTTTCACGCGGTGCCAATTTTAACGAAAAGTACGATAGTGTGAGTTGGCGTGAGAGTGACGCTGAGTTTAAGCAATGGTGCGAAGGCCGTACAGGCTATCCACTTGTTGATGCCGCCATGCAACAGCTATTGCAAACAGGCTGGATGCATAATCGTTTAAGAATGGTGGTTGCGAGTTTTTTAACTAAGCACCTACTGATTGATTGGCGCAAAGGCGAGCAGTTTTTTATGCAGCATCTTATTGATGGCGATTTAGCCTCAAACAATGGTGGTTGGCAATGGGCTGCAAGTACCGGCTGTGATGCTCAACCCTACTTTAGAGTATTCAATCCCATCACCCAAAGTGAACGCTTTGATCCAAATGGTGATTTTATTCGTAAATATCTGCCTGAATTACAAAAAGTGCCAGATAAACACATTCATTTCCCACATACTTACTTAGCAGCAACGGGACAAAGTGAACACTGTTACTGGCCAGCAATAGTTGATCATAAAGCGGCACGAGCGAGGGCTTTAGCTGCATTTAAGGTGTGATATGGATAACCAATTACCAGTCGATAAATTTGTAGAAATATATCAAAAGCTTGATAAGGATAACCTAGAGTTATTAACTGAAATTTACGCTCAAAACATTCACTTTATAGATCCGCTGCACGAAATTAATGGTCTTGAAGATCTAAGACGTTATTTTCGTGGTTTATATAGTAATGTTAAGTATTGTCGATTTGACATAACTGATTCATTTACCAGTGATAATAATGCATTTGTATACTGGACAATGCATTATTCTCACCCAAAACTTAACGCAGGCAATACAATTTCAGTGCAAGGGCACAGTAAACTAGTATTTGAAGGTGCGAAAATTATTAAACACCGCGATTACTTTAATGCTGGAGAGCTTTTGTATAAGCATATTCCATTACTGGGCAACATTATTAATTTTATTGATAAAAGGGCTGGTTAATTATGATTACGCTTATTACAGGTGCAACATCAGGTATAGGTGAACAACTCGCGATAAAGTATGCAGAGCAAGGTGATACAGTCATTGCGTGTGGACGAAATACTCAAAAGCTCGCAGAACTTGCCAAGCATAACAACATAAAAACCTGCCAGTTTGATGCAACCAACTTGCAAGATATTAAAGCTGCGACTCTCGGCTATCCGCAATTTGACCGCGTTATTCTTAACGCCGGTAATTGCGAGTATGTTGATGATGCACGCAATTTTGATAGCGCCCTTTTTGAGCGTGTTATTAATGTTAACTTACTTTCTATGGGGTATTGCTTAGAAGCACTTTTACCCAAAATAACATCAGGCGGCCAACTAGTGATGGTCAGTTCGAGTGTTACTTATTTACCTTTACCGCGTTCAGAAGCGTATGGCGCATCAAAGGCGGGCGTAAGCTATTTAGCTAAAACCTTGGCAGTGGATTTAAATGACGTTGATGTAACACTAGTCCATCCTGGTTTTGTAAAAACACCGCTTACAGACAAAAATGATTTTCCTATGCCTATGGCTGTTAGTGCTGAAAAAGCGGCTGACTATATAATCAAAGGCGTTAACAAACGTCGTAAAGAAGTCCATTTTCCGTATCGTTTCACACTTATATTAAAAGCACTGCGAATATTACCACTTTCGCTTTGGCTTAAAATTGCAAAAGGATTAACCCGTTGAAAAAAATAGCAATAATTGGGACTGGTGTATCAGGTTTAACTTGCGGACACCTATTGCACAAGCATTATGATGTCACACTATTTGAAAAAAATGATTATATTGGTGGCCATACTGCCACGGTTGATGTAAATCACAGCGGTATTAACTACGCAGTTGATACCGGTTTTATCGTATTTAACGATAGAACATACCCTTACTTTGAAAAGCTGCTTGAACGTATTGGTGTAAAACGTAAACCGACCCAAATGAGCTTTAGTGTTCATAATGAAGCAACTGGCTTTGAGTATAACGGGCATACATTTACTAGTTTGTTTGCTCAGCGCAGAAACATAGTGAGACCTAAGTTTTGGCGTCTTTTGTACGATATTGTGCGCTTTAACAAACTGTGCAAGGCTTTATATGAAAAAGGCCAATATACTGAGCAATCACTTGGTGAGTTGCTACAACAACATCGCTTTAATGACTTTTTTAAATACCACTATATTTTGCCAATGGGTGCAGCTATTTGGTCGACAAGCATTAAAGAAATGGAAAACGTGGGCGTAGAATTTTTTGTAAAATTCTTTTTTAACCATGGTTTATTAGACATTACCAATAGGCCGCAATGGTATGTTATTCCGGGTGGCTCTCGTGAATACATTAAACCGTTGATAGCTGGTTTTGCTGATAAAATACAGTTAAACACTGACATTAAATCGGTAATCAGAGACGAGCAGGGAGCCACCATTACATTTGCTGATGGCCAGCAAGCCCTGTTTGATAAGGTTATTTTTGCGTGTCATTCAGATCAAGCGTTAGCGTTACTTGGTGATGCCTGCGAGCAAGAAAATAAGGTGTTGGGTGCTATTCCATACACTGAGAACTCGGTGGTATTGCATACCGATATTTCATTATTACCAGATAGGAAAGCAGCGTGGGCGAGCTGGAATTACTTACTAAATAATAATACCGACAAAGCCGCTGTTGTTACTTATCAAATGAATATACTTCAAGGAATAGAGTCTGATACCCAATTTTGTGTCACTTTAAATCACTTAGAAGGGATCAATCAAAGTAAGATTTTACGTGAGTTTACTTATCACCATCCTGTGTTTAATCAACAATCTATTGCTGCTCAACAGCTGAAAAATACGGTTGACGGGCAAAACAATACTTATTTCTGTGGGGCTTATTGGTATAACGGCTTTCATGAGGATGGTGTGCGCAGTGCCGTCGATGTTGCAAAACAACTTGGAGTAGAGTTTGACTAATGCAGTGTATTTAGGCGATGTAAAGCATCGCCGTTTTGCTGTAAAACATCATGCGTTTAATTACCCACTTTATATGATGTGGGTTGATTTAAATAATACTCATGCGCTTAATGGCGTCCATAAGCAGCTTGGAACTTCAGGGTTTAAAGCATTGAAGTTTGAGCAATCTGATTATTTAAAAGGGTTACCCGATAGTCATCATCAGCCCATCATAGAGCGAGCTCATGCGCAGCTAGCCCAGTTAGGGGTAGATGAGAAATTTAGCCATGTGTTCCTGCTAGGGCAATTACGCTGTTTGGGGATTTATTTTAGTCCAGTTAACTTTTACTTTTTTGGCCAACAAAACAATGAGTTTAGCTATATGGTGGCCGAGGTGAGTAATACCCCATGGAATGAGCGACATTACTACTTGGTTCCACTACAAAAAAAAGTGAACTTTAAGAAAGTATTTTCCGTATCACCCTTTATGAATTTGGATATGAACTATCATTGGACTGTTCGTCAAAAGAAAGACAATATACTGATACGTATAGAAAATAAGCGCGATGAAGAACTACTTTTTGATGCATCGTTAAGGTTACAGCGTCAACCCTTGTGCAATAAACAAATGAGCAAGTTGTTGAAGCGCTTTCCTGCGATGACATGGTCTATTTTCAGAGGTATTTACTATCAGGCATTTAAATTGTTTGTTAAAAAAGTCCCATTTTTAGGTCATTCAGGCAAACTTTAAATTTAATTTATGTTTTTTATAAGTAATAACAATAATATAGGTAAGTATATGGAAAAGGTATCGAGCTTACGCGTTCAGGAACGCACCAGTTGGTTTACTAATTTATATAAAAAGTTAGTGTTTAAAGCGTTCTCGTCAATTGAAACGGGGCAGATAGTGTTGGTTGAGAATAACCAACAGTCTGTATTTGGGGATGCGTCTTCAGAGCTGAAAGTTACTGTCACCGTTAACGACAATGCCATGTATAAAGCGTTCGCTCTTTCTGGTAGCGTGGGTGCGGGCGAGTCTTACATTTTAGGGCAATGGCAATGTGATAATTTAACTCGGTTAATCGAAATTTTTGCGATTAACCAAGATCAACTAGATGCATTTGAAAAAAAGTTCGCGTTTTTTAGCAACATCGCTCACCGCATAAACCACATAAAAAACAAGAACTCACATGCGGGTTCAAAAAAGAATATCGTCGCTCACTATGACTTAGGAAATGATTTATACGAGTCTTTTTTAAGTAAAGAAATGCTTTATTCGAGTGCAGTATACCCAAGTAAAGATGCTACCTTAGAACAAGCACAGCAGTACAAGCTACAACGCATATGCGAACAAGTTGAGCTACAACAAGGTGACACTGTTATTGAAATTGGTACCGGGTGGGGCGCGTTTGCTATTTATGCCGCTACTCATTATGACTGCCATGTCACAACTACAACCATCTCTGACGAACAGCACGATTATGTTGCCAACAAAGTTAACCAGCTTGGACTTGAAAGTAAAATAACCTTGCTCAAGCAAGATTATCGCTTATTGACTGGCAAATACGATAAGTTAGTTTCAATTGAGATGATAGAAGCCGTTGGGCATGAATACTTACCCAGCTTTTTTACTAAGTGCGGTGAGTTATTGAAAGACAACGGTGCTATGCTTATTCAAGCAATTACGATTAGTGACCAGCGTTATCAACACTATTTAAAAAATTCAGACTTTATACAACAGTATATTTTCCCCGGTGGGTGTTTGCCTTCGCTTAACGAAATGAGTGAACAAATTAAAAATAACACCGACATGAATATTCACACCATAAACGACATTGGTGCTCACTATGCCCGCACTCTTGCTGATTGGCGAGAGCGTTTTATTGCCAGCTGGCCAAAGCTTGATAGCGATAAGTTTGATGATCGTTTCTATCGCTTATGGCTTTTTTACCTTGCCTATTGCGAGGGCGCATTTAGAACCCGAGCAACCAGTACCGTGCATTTAATGGCACGCAAACCCCGCTTTACGAGTAGTAATGATGAGATTGCACTCGCTTATTAATTTTGCGCTGTTTCAAGTAGTGTGGTTTATGTGCCTGCTACTTGAACAGCATGCAATTGTATACTCTACTGTAGTCATCGCTTTGATGTTTTATTTATCAGCACAAAAAAAACAAGATGCTTTGCTGGTATTAAAAGCCCTGCCACTAGCACTGTTGTGTGAGTTTATTGCGGTTCAGTTAGGGTTATTCGAATTTAAAGTCGATCCTCTGCCATTTTGGTTGGTGTTTTTATGGGTCGCATTGTTGCTGTGTATCAATACCTCTATGTCGTTTCTGACAAACCTTAAATCATGGCAAGCATTTGCTGTGTGTTTATTATTTGCCCCTGGCAGTTATTGGGCCGGCTCACGATTTGAGGTATTAGAGTTAGGGATGCCACTGTGGCAGTTTTGGCCACTTTACGGTGCTTTATGGGCTGCAACATTTACGTTTATTTTATTTTTAAACGGTAAAATAGGCGAGTTTGTTAAGCAATAATACAATACAGTTTGGAGATAACGATGAAAACGCTTTTAAATTTACTTATTGTTTATGCTTTATTTAGCCCTGTAGCTAATGCCGACACTCAGTTTAACAAGGTGGGTGAAGCACGCATGGAATACTTGTTTTGGGATGTTTATGATGCAACGCTTTATACACCTTCTGGTAGTTACACCGCAAAACAAACGCCTGTTAAATTTACCTTAACTTATTTGCGCGATTTTGACGCTAAAGACATTGTAAAAGCGACTAATGAGCAGTGGCAGCACTTAGGTAAACCTCAACTTTCAGAGCGCTATGCTGATAAATTACTCTCGATATGGCCAAATATTAAAAAAGGAGAATCGTTAACCTTGCTGACTGATAAGCAAGGACACAGTACTTTTTTCCATAACGATAACCAAATAGGTCGCATTGATGATGCCGCATTTGCTGAGGATTTTTTAGCTATTTGGTTAAGTGAAAACACCTCAGAACCATCAATTAGAAATCAACTATTAGGGATTTAATATGATTAATCTAAAACGCGTTAAAGTTGCCATGGTATTGGCCGTTAGCTTTTTTATTGCCAGTTGTTCAGCCCCAAGTGTTGAACATTACAAGGGTTCAGAACCAAATTTCGATTTTAAGACTTTCTTTAGTGGTGATTTGAAAGCCTATGGCGTTGTACAAGACTTTAAAGGTGAATTAACCCGAAAGCTTGTTGTTGACTTAAACGCTACATGGGATGTGAATAAGGGCACTATTGAAGAAGACTTTGTTTACGATGATGGAGAAACACAAAAACGCATTTGGAAAATTACCTTAAACGACGATAACACATTAACAGGAACAGCTTCTGATGTTTTAGGGATAGCTACAGGAGAAAGTGACGGCAGTGTGTTTCATTGGAATTATAATGTAGAGATCCCTTACGATGGCAGCACTTTAGAAGTTAATTTTGATGATTGGATGTACCTAGTAACAAATACACGCTTGATAAACCGCACGTCTATTGTTAAGTTTGGTGTTGAGGTTGGGGAAGTAACCTTAGTAATAGAAAAGGTAGAGTGAGTCATTAAGGTGCAAAGTTGCACTAATAGTGTGCTTAAATTAAGCTTTTGTTAACTCAACTCGCTGTATTTTACAGTGAATTTTACTATTTTTACTAATTTTTTAGTATTTTAGATAAAAAACGTAATTTGCTGTTGCTAACTCTTCGAAAATGCATAAAGATAGGATTTGCGAAGGCAAAATAATAACGAATAGGAATCTAATAATGAACAAAGCTCAACTAGTTGAAAAAATCTCTACTGACGCAGAAATCTCTAAAGCAGCCGCTACACGTGCACTTGACGCATTCACAGGCGCTGTAACTTCTTCATTAAAAGAAGGCAACTCTGTTGCATTAGTTGGTTTTGGTACTTTTTCAGTTAAAGAACGTGCTGCACGCACGGGTCGTAACCCACAAACGGGTGCAGAAATCCAAATTTCAGCAGCGACTATCCCAAGCTTTAAACCAGGTAAAGGTCTTAAAGACCAAGTAAATCTATAATTATAGGTTTATAAAATATAATAAAAGGGCTATTTAGCCCTTTTTTTTTGTTGTAAATTTATCGCTTATTTAGCTTTAAGCGCTTTATCTCCTCGGCCAATGCCGACTGCGCCTGAGCGTACCACTTCAATTATGTCGGTCTCGTGGCGTAAAGTATCTAAGAACGACTCTATTTTATCGGTGCTACTTACCAATTGTAGGCTGTAACTTTGACGACCCATATCTAAAATAGCCCCTTGAAATACATCAACAACACGAGTTACTGCCGCACGAGTAGTTTCATCTTTGGCAAATACTTTTACTAACAGCAGTTCGCGTTCTATGTGACTCATGTCGGTTAAATCAATAACTTTGAGTACATCGACCAGCTTGTTTACTTGCTTTGTTATTTGTTCAACAATTCTGTCATCACCTTTAGTGGTTACCGTAATACGAGAAAGAGACTCATCATCTGTAGTACCCACTGTTAAGCTATCAATATTGTATGCTCGTTGAGAAAAAAGCCCCACTATACGTGATAACGCACCAGGTTCATTTTCTAATAATATAGATAATATACGACGCATTATGCCTTCACTCCTTTTCTTAACCACATTTCGTCTATACCACCGTGCTTAATTTGCATTGGGTAAACATGTTCTTTTTCGTCTACTAAAATATCTAAAAATACCAATCTGTCGGTTATCGACATGGCTTTGTCTATCGCGGGTTGTAATTCATCAAGGGTGTTTACTCTGATCCCAACATGGCCATAGCTTTCAACAAGCTTTACAAAATCAGGCAAAGATTCCATATACGATGAAGAATGCCTACCGCCATAAATCATGTCTTGCCATTGTCTTACCATACCTAATGAACGGTTATTTAAGGAGATCACCTTTACTGCTAAGTTATACTGTAAACAGGTTGATAGCTCTTGAATGTTCATTTGAATAGAGCCGTCTCCAGTCACACATAAAGACTCTTTATCAGGAAAAGCCAGCTTAACCCCCATAGCCGCAGGTAAACCAAAGCCCATAGTGCCTAGGCCGCCTGAGTTGATCCACTGACGAGGGTGTTTAAATGGATAGTACTGCGCGGCAAACATTTGATGTTGGCCAACATCAGAGCTGACATAAGCATCTCCGTTGGTTGCTTCATATATTGCCTCAATAACTGCCTGAGGCTTTATTTTGTCACCATCGCTGTTGTAACTAAGGCATTTTTGTTCACGCCAGCTGATCACTTGTCGCCACCAATCTTCTTGTGCACTGCGATCAATTTTAATTGAACTGTTATCTATGGCAGTTTGTAATTGCTCCAGTACCGTTGCCAAACAGCCAACAACAGGAATATGTGATTTAATGGTTTTAGAAATAGAGGTTGGATCAACATCTACATGCACAATAGTGGCATTTGGACAGAATTTTTGAACATTATTAGTAACCCGATCATCGAATCGTGCGCCAAGTGCTAAAATAACATCGGCATTGGCCATCGCTTTATTGGCTTCTAATGTGCCGTGCATACCCAACATACCAATAAAGTTAGGGTGAACGCCCGATATACCGCCCAGTCCCATTAACGTGTTGGTAATAGGGGCATTAAGTGACTCGACTAAATGAGTTAGTTGCTCTGAGGTGTTTGAAAGCACAATACCGCCACCAGAGTATATAACCAGTTTTTTTGCTTCTAAAATAGCAGTAACGGCCTTACGAATTTGTTTAGAGTGACCCTTGGTATTAGGGTTGTAGGTTCTGAGTTCTGTTGCCGCTGGAAAGTTGTAAGCAAAAGTTAGCTCTGGGTTAAGCATGTCTTTAGGAAGTTCTACTACCACAGGCCCTGGGCGGCCGGTACTGGCAATATAAAAGGCTTTAGCAAGAATATTGGGAATTTCACTCGCGCTTCTACAATTAAAGCTATGTTTTACAATTGGGCGAGAGCAACCAACAATATCGGTTTCTTGAAACGCGTCATCACCAATAAGACTTGTGGGCACTTGACCTGATAACACCACCATAGGAATTGAATCCATATACGCAGTTGCTATGCCTGTTACACAGTTTGTTGCACCGGGACCTGATGTAGCAAGTACAACACCTACTTCACCGGTGGCTCTTGCGTAGCCATCGGCCATGTGTGTAGCCGCTTGTTCATGGCGTACTAAAATGTGCTCAATATCGTCTTGCTGAAAAAGTGCGTCGTATAAATCTAATACTGAGCCGCCGGGATAACCAAATATATACTTTACCTTTAGCTCTTTTAATGACTTAACAACCAATTCAGAGCCATTATATTCTTGTTTACTCATCCTCATTCCTCTGTTGATTACATGCAAAAAAAAACCCCCGCGTAGTGCGAGGGTTTTAAAAAGCATTTTTCACCTTTTAATACATCCCCGCTGGGCTTATCACTAAGACCAGTACGAGTAAGACTAAAAGGCGAAATTGTGTATTCATGATGTTTTGCTCTTTAAAATAAAATGCTGTTTAAATAACAATTTTTGTATGTGGTTATTTTTAAGGCTTTTGAGCACACATGTCAACCCATTAAACTGATTTTTGGATTAAAAATTCATTTTTAAATGTTTTTTAATCTAATAATCTATTTGATATGAGTTATTTTCACTTTATAAGCAGAAATTATGCAGTTTTGCGTGTTTGCCTAGGCTTGAGGATGGTCAGGGGGAAATTTAAATGCTGTGTTTCTGGCATAAAAAAAGCCAGCATTAGCTGGCTTTTAATTTAACAGTCCTAATTACAGACGGTCAATTACTGATTGTGTGAAATCAGTAGTGCCGTGGCTGCCGCCTAAATCGCGGGTAGTACGGTCGCCTGATTTAATCACATCAGCAACAGCGCTACGAATACGCTCAGCTGTATCGCCCATGTTTAAATGCTCTAGCATTTGAATAGAGGCTAAAATCACTGACGTAGGATTTGCAAGGTTTTTACCAGCAATATCAGGTGCGCTACCGTGAACAGCTTCAAAAATAGCAGCATCTTCACCAATGTTTGCACCAGGTGCCATGCCTAAACCGCCTACTAAACCAGCACATAAGTCAGATAAAATATCGCCAAATAAGTTCGTTGTAACGATCACGTCAAACTCTTCAGGGGTCATTACAAGCTTCATACATGTTGCATCAACAATCATTTCAGTTGATTCAATTTCTGGGTAACGCTCAGCTACTTCACGCGCCACTTTTAAGAATAAACCAGACGTTGATTTTAAAATATTTGCTTTATGTACAGCAGTTACTTTTTTACGACCTTCGCGCACAGCAAGTTCGTATGCGAACGTTACAATTTTTTCTGCGCCTTCGCGAGTGATCACTGATTTTGCTTCAGCTTCAGTACCATCTTCAGATACAACTTGGCCTGCACCTGAATACATACCTTGTGTGTTTTCACGAATAGTGATGATATCAATATCGTCGTAACGGGCTTTAGTACCGGCAAACGATTTAACTGGACGTACGTTAGCGTATAAACCAAATTGCTTACGAAGTGTTACGTTGATAGATGTAAAACCTTCGCCTACAGGCGTGGTTAATGGGCCTTTTAAGGTGATTTTATTCTTAGCAATTGTGTCAATTGTTTCTTGTGGAAGCAATTCGCCTGTTTTTTCAAGCGCAGCTAGGCCAGCGTCAACAAATTCATAATCAAAATCGCATCCTGCGGCTTTTAGTATTTCAAGTGCTGAGTCGATAATGCTTGGGCCGATGCCGTCGCCTTTGATCACTGTTATGGTTTGTTTGGCCATGAACTTTTCCTTTAAAGATTTGGATACACACATAAATAAAAATACTCAACAGAGTTTAGACTACTTATATGACAGGGGTACTAAATTTGAGCCGGCATTTATACCAATTTATCTCTCATTTTGCCAGTTTATAGTATGAATACAGGGTATAACCTTGGGTTATAATGGTAATAAGTCAGCTAAATACTATTGTGTAGCCCTAAGCGCAGCAGCGATTGATTGAAATCGGCTTCACTTTGCCAGCCATGGTGACAAAGTTGTTGATTTAATATTTGCTGTTGCCATGCTGTTAATGGCTGGTTAGGTTTAAGTATGCGTTGTGCCACTACCTTTAATGCCGCCCATAATTGTCCAGCATCACTAAGCTGCTTTTTAGGCAATTGCTCTGCATTTAATAAAGCCGACGCCCATGGGTCGCCACTAAGTAATTCGTTAAGCTCACTGTTTAAATGAGAGGCATCTACGTTGTTTACACCAAAAAATGTACTAAAAGGTGTATCGAGAGATTTATTCGGTGTTTGATCAATGGTGATTTTTCTAGAAACATCTGCGCTGTAATGTATCAACACATAATATAAGTAAGCATATAAGCTTAAACTAATACGCTCACCTTGAACGCGGGGATTATGCTTTACTAATAGCTCTAAAATATTAACTAAACAACTAATACGGGTGCATAAAAAGGCATGTAAAGGATGAGCAATACTATTTACTAATTGTTGAAACACCACCCCTTGAATAATAGCCGGTGCTTTATCGTAACCTACCATAGATAAACTATGTCTTAAATCTTTAGCGGGTAATAGCTCTTTGTTGTAGTGCTTTACTGCTAAGCATACTGACTTTATAACGTCAGGGTAGGGGGTAAGTAAGGTGTTCAAAGCTTTAAAGCTGTATTCTTTTTGCGTTTTTATTTGTTTAACTAATTGGTACAAGGGCGTTTGTGCAGAGAGTTCACTATTCGGGATATTAAGATATTCACTGTCCCATACTTTTAAAGATAAGCGGTTATCAATGCATTCCCATGCTTTTGAGTCATCCATTAAGGACGCTTTAATACGATACCATGCCATTTTAGTATTGGCGTTATTAACTATAATATGTCGGCCTTGCGTATCCGTGGCTAAATATACCATAGCTTGGTCGGCATACACGACTTGGCTGCCAGGTACGTATTGTCCAACGTGAGCAACTAGCGCTTTTAATAACGTTTGTGCAAATGAGTTGGGAGTTCTTATATATAAATCAGCGACCGCTTTATAAAAATTTATGTGCTGTTGTTTTTCATTACAAGTAACGTTAAGTGCTAATATATTAGCTAAAGAAACCAACACACTGGCACCGTCATAAAGCATAATTTTAGGTGTATCTAATAATGCGTGTTTGTATTTGCCTAATTTTGCCAAAATATGAGCAATTTGGTGCGCGGGTTGTTTAGCCGTTAATAATACTTTGGCTGCAAGTTTATGGCGTAACTGCCACATTTTTTTATCGGCTTCGTTAAACGTTTGCTGTTGAGCTAACTTATTTAATTGTTTGGCAACACAAAGGTGTTCAACTAATGAGGCACTAATATAAAGCTCGGTTAAATCGTTGTCGTAGTTTTGACTACGACACAAAGCACAGGTTAATACACATTGGTTAACCACTAAATTGGTTGCGTAACTATAATGTGTTTTATATAAATTTAACTGAGCTTGCAAGGCCGCTGGGTTTTGTTTGTATAATGCAGCGTATTGCTCTGAAAGCTTACACACAAGAGGGTAGAAGGTATGCCACTGACTTTTATTGTTATGGGAGCTTAAAAGCAGTTGCGTGCTTTCGAATAGCTTTTTTAGTTTACCCGACAGTGGAGCTTCCATTAAATCTTCCCATCATTATGCTCAAGATATTTTTCATAAGCACTTGGGCCCCACATTATTAGTTGGCCATTTTTAAATAATAACCCAGTACATTCATCCATGGTGGTGATACCGTCTGAGGTTTTGTGTTGGGTACGATAAAAAACCACCTGCCATACTTGCTCGCCATCACGCTTAGCATAGGTTAAATCTGGGCTACCTAAATATTCAAGCACATCATTTAGCGTAAAGGTATCTTCTAAACGCAATTTTTCGATATAGCGTTTATTAAATGCTTCTCTGTCTTGCCAAATCATAGCTTGTGGATCGTCTTTATAGAACATAATAACTGACGTAGCTATTAGAGCGTATAAACCTAATCCTAATATTAAATACCTAAAAAACTTTTTAAACATTGCCAACCCAGACCAAAATAGCTATCGCTAGTATACGTATTGCTAGTGTACAGTGCTATTAACTTGCGACTAATTAAGCCTTAACTGCTTTAAACTAAAGCCTAAATGGATATCTGTACGCAAACTCACCAATTGCTTAGAAATAACAAACATATCCATATCTTCATTAAGCTTTTTTTGTAGCCGCGTATTTAACGATTCATCATTTAGCGCTTCTTCAATAGAGCTATATTGATTAACCAATTGCTGCGCGGATTTAACACCAATACCTTTAACACCAGGAATGTCGTTGGTTTTATCGCCTGCGAGTGCCCAAAAGTCGATGAGTTTATGTTGAGCGACAGCAAAGCGCTCTTCAATGTGTTCTTCATTGAGGTGTTGCTTTTTAAAGTAATCGTATACTTCAATATGCTCATTCAAATGAGGCAAAAAGCCTTTATCAGTAGAGACAATGGTATTGTTTATCTGATTATTAGCCGCTTTATGCGCTAAAGTCGCAATAATATCGTCAGCTTCATCGTTAGTCGGTTCAAATACCACTATACCGGTTTCTTCAATGGCCGCTTTAAAATGGGGTAACGCGTTTTTTAGGGTCTCTGGCATAGGTGCACGCGAATGTTTGTAGTCTTTATAAAAGTGGTAACGCCAGCTTTTGTCACCATCAAAAACCGCAATTGCATGGGTTGCATTGGTGGTCGTTAAAAGTTTTTTGCATGCATGTGCAACCCTTCCACAGCAGGCTTTTAACATGTGCTCGTCGCTGTGATGGCTTTGGTTTGCATCAACAGCATAAATGCGCCTAATTAAATTAAGCGCATCAATAAGGAGTAAATGGGGATTCAATTATAAACTCACGCTTTTATTGTATAACAAGGAATATACTTACTTCCGGGAAGTTTCATTCTACCTTGTTCTACAAATGCTTGTAAAAGCTTGTCCATTGCTTTCATTAAATCAGGCTCACCACTTAGCACATAGGGGCCATGCTCTTTAATTGCATTTAAGCCTTCTTCTTTTACGTTACCAGCAACAATTCCCGAAAACGCACGGCGTAAATTAGCGGCAAGCTGTTGTTTGGGTTGATCAAGGTGTAAATCAAGTGACGCCATAGCTTCATGAGTTGGATAAAAAGGCTGCTGAAAATCATTTTCTATTTTCAACGTCCAATTAAAGTAATAAGCATCGCCTTGGCTTTTACGGTATTCGCGAACTCCGCTCATAGCCGATTTAAGCTTTTGGCTAACTAATTGAGGATCATCAATAATCACTTCAAATTTACTCAGTGCAGCATCACCTAAAGTCATTTGAATAAACTTACAAAGCTCTTCAAAGTAAGCTTTGCTGTGTTTAGGGCCAGTTAAAATAACAGGTAAACATTGCTTGTCGTTTTCAGGGTGTAACAAAATACCTAATAAATAAAGTAACTCTTCGGCTGTACCTGCGCCACCTGGAAAAATAATAATAGCGTGTGCGGTGCGAACAAATGCTTCAAGGCGTTTTTCAATGTCGGGTAAAATAACCAGCTCATTTACAATCGGATTGGGTGGCTCTGCCGCTATAATGCTGGGCTCAGTTAAACCTAAATAACGATTATTGGTAATACGTTGCTTTGCGTGGCCAATGGTTGCGCCTTTCATTGGGCCTTTCATTGCACCAGGCCCACAGCCAGTACAAATATTTAATCCACGTAACCCCAGTTCATAGCCAACTTGCTTGGTGTATTTATATTCGACTTCGTTAATAGAGTGGCCACCCCAACATACAATCATGTTAGGTTCGCTATTTACCTTAAGCGCGTCGGCATTTCTAAGCATATCAAAAACCATATGGGTAATGGCTTTAGTTTCTTGGAGGTTCTTTTCATACTTTTGGCAAATAAACAAAATATCGCGAATAACCGAAAATATGTGCTCATGAATGCCTGTTACTATGTGGCCATCAACAAAGGCCGTTTGCGGAGGATTTTCTAACTCAATTTTTATACCGCGTTCACGGCTAACCAAACGTATATCAAAATCTTTGTGTTTATCGTAAATATCATTGCTTACATCGGTGTGGCTGCCTACATTGAGCACGGCCAATACACAGTTTCTAAATAGTCTGTAGCGTTCGCTGGTTGATGATTGCTCGAGTAAGTCTACTTCTAGCTGCGACAATAAATCTAATACCCCTGTAGGGTTTAATTGTATTAGCATCGACATTCTCCTTGAAACTTCTTGGGTAAATTTACTGCGTAGTTATGCCTTATACTCAAGGGTAAAAGTGCATAACACTATTTACTAATACACAGACGATCCCGGCCTGAGTTTTTAGCATCGTAAAGAGCCTCATCGGCTCTATCAAATGCTTTTAGAGGCGTATCACCCTCTTCAAATTGGGTTGCGCCTAAAGAAACAGTAATTTGTATTTGCTTGTCTTTAAATTTAAATGGGATCTTTTTAATCGACAGTCTTAATTTATCGAGATGCTCAACGGCGTTTTCAAGTGAAGTACGGGGCATTAATAACACAAACTCTTCGCCGCCATAACGGGCAATAAAATCAGTTTGTCTAATCGATTTTTGCAGCGCTTTGGCAATCACTTGCAAGGTAATGTCGCCGGCTGTGTGACCAAAACGATCGTTAATTGATTTAAAATGGTCAACATCAATAACCACTAAGGTTATGTCTGACGGGCGTTCGTTAAATACATTGATTTCGTGATTATAACGTTCATCAAAAGCTGCGCGATTAGGTAATTTGGTAAGACTGTCGAGTAAACTTTTAAAACGTTGTTCATTTAAACGTTTCTTATAATTACTAACTTTGTTTTCTAAACTGCCAATTCTATCGTTTATTTGTGCAAAGCTAGAAATTAAAATTTGGCGATCTTTTTGTTCTAGCTGCTCTTTTTCTAAAATATCAGCACTTAATGAGCGTAACTCATTTTCAACCAATTGCTTTAACTCTGTAATTGATGTTGCTTTATTTGTTTGTGTATTTAAATTTCTTAGCTTTTCACCAATTCGTTGATTAATTGAGTCAAACTCAACAGTCATCGATTCAGAATGTTCGCTGGTCGATACTAATGAGCGATGTAGCTCTCCGAGTGTTTGGTTTAAAGAGGTTAAGAAGCTTTGTGCTGACGCGCGCTCAACTTGAATGCTTTGTACAATAAGTGTGATTACATCAATTGCTGCATCAAGTAGCTGGTCTACGGCTTTATTTTTAGCGATACGTTTTTTTATTAAATACAACGCTTCGTTGGCTTCTTCTTCGAGAACTAGCTGACTGACTAATTTAAACAGCTTTTCAGTAAGAGCACTTAGGTTCGGAGGTTCAAAGGCGTCGTTGCTTTTAGCAATTAAGGCTTGATGATAAAAAGTTATCAGCTGGTTTAATATAGGAATAAAGCCATGTACAGATTGAATATCGTCTAGCTCGTTATCAAGCAAATGGCGCAGTGTTCTGCGGGTATCGTCAGGCAAGCCTTTGGTTTGTTGTAATTGCTTACCTGCATTTTGTACACTGGTAAAAAGGTCGCGTTGATGTGCTAGTTGAATGGCTTCTTGGTTTTTAAGCAAAGCTAAAATATCATCCACTAAAGGAGCAAAGTCTTCAAAACTCATTCCTTTGTTTAACGCGCTTCGAAACTTAGCTAGGCGGTTATCAAGCTCAGTATCAAGTCCCTTACAGCTTAAAGACAACTTAGCTGCAAAATTAGAAAGCGTACTCACTTGATGTTGGCGAGCACTTTCTATTACTTTTCTACTGTCGATTGCTTGCTTTAGTTTTTGTTCCACCGTATTGGAGCTCCTAGACACCTACACACCATCATCGTAATACCTCTATTGTTTTAGTTTACAACAAAAACATATTAATAGTAGGTATGAGATCAAAAACTTAATGTTTTTAATAACAAAATACGAGCGATCTTAAATATAAGTGCATTTACCGCTTTTAATTCACTTTTAAAATGGGTCTTGTTAATCTTGGTACAACAATACGTTATATAAAAAAGAGCCTTTATGAAAAAGCTACTTGCCTTATCAATTTTAGCTGCCTGTTCAGCACCAGCATTTGCCGACGTTAACTACGCTTTAAATATCTCTCAGCCAGAGCATCATTTAGGTGATGTAAATGTAGAGTTTCCTAAAACGGCGCAATCATATTTAGATGTAAAACTGCCAGCATGGCGTACTGGTCGCTATGAAATTTTAAACCTTGCCAATGGCGTTCGCTATTTTAAAGCCAGCGACGATGAAGGTAATGCATTAAAGTGGGAAAAAATAGACCACAGCACATGGCGTGTTCATTTAAACGAGCCGACTCAAGTTAATGTTGATTACCAAGTGTATGCCAATGAGCTAGGTAAGCGCGCTCGCCATATTGACGATAGCCATGCGTTTGTTGATGCATCGGGCTTTTTTATGTTTAGCGAGTCATTTCGCCAAGAGCCAGTTACGGTTGAATTAAACGTACCTAAAGCATGGCGCTCTGTGTCAGGTATGGAAAATTATAAAAACAAACACAGCTTTAAAGCCAACGACTACGACGTGCTAGTTGATTCTCCAATAGAAACCGGTGTTAATGAACTGCGTACTTTTGAAGTTGATGGCCGTGAGTATGAACTAGTGGTGTGGGGCGAAGGTAATTACGACATAGAACTGATGCTAACCGATCTGAAAAAGCTAGTGGCAACGGGCAATGTAATTTGGGACAGCTACCCGTATGAGCGTTATGTATTTATGGTGCATGCTACATCGGGCGCGGGCGGTGCAACCGAACACTTAAACTCAACTATTATTCAACGCCCACGTGATCGCTTTGCTAAACGAGAAGACTATTTAGCTTTTATCAGTACAGCGGCACATGAATTTATTCATACTTGGAATGTAAAAGCATACCGTCCTAAAGGGCTCGCGCCATATGACTACACTAATATTAATTATTCAAAATTGCTGTGGATTGCTGAAGGGTCTACCAGCTATTTTGAAGATCATTTATTAGTGCGTTCGGGTATTCAAACCACCGATGAATTTTTTAAGAACTTTAGTAAAACCATTAATCGCCACCTCACTACCCCTGGTCGTGAAGTGCAAAGTGCAAGTGAAACCAGCTTTGATAAATGGATAAATCAAGGTGGCGATCATGCACGTAATTACGGCACTAATATTTATCTTGAAGGCTCGTTATTGTCGATGGCGTTAGATATAGACCTACTTGAAAAAAGCCAAGGTAAAATAAGCTATAAAGACGTACACAACGAGCTTTATAAGCAACATAAGCTACCAGCGGGTTTTACTGAGCAAGACGTATTAGCTATTTTAAAGCAACTATCAGGACGTGATTACAGCGCTTGGTGGCAAGAAAATGTTAGCACACCAGCCAGCCTAGATTTTGATGAATTATTGGCAAAAGTTGGTTTAAGCTTTGATTTACCAGAAAAAGCCAAGGCCACACCAAGCTTAGATGCCTTTACTAAAAATACCGGCGAACTGCTTACACTTACCCATGTACGTCGCGATGGCGCAGCATGGCAAGGTGGCTTAACTACCGACGATAAACTCGTCGCTATTAACAAAAAGCATGTAGGGAAAAACTTAACCGCGAGCCTAGAAACATTTAAAGCAGGAGACAAGGTAACTGTTGATTTTATTCGCCGTGATGCATTAATGTCGACTGAGCTTGTGTTGTCTGAAGATTTCGACAAACCTAAAAAAGTAGTCGCTAATAAAAATGCTACTGCTGAGCAAAAAGCGCTGTTTAAAGCATGGATGGGCGTAGCGCATCCAAATGATGTGAAAAAAGACGACTAACATCGTTTATCATTTTGTTTAAAAAGGAGTTTAGGCTCCTTTTTTGTTTATTGGGCGCTATATTGTAACAATTTATCTCAGCGCAGTTGACCTGACTCATACTTAATGAGTAATCTGCTGGTTCAATAATAAAAGGGATTCTATAATGCGTTTAAAACCTCTTGTTGCCACGTTGGTAGCAACCTGTTCACTGGCTCTTTCTTTTGCGGCTCATGCCGATGAAGGCATGTGGCAACCTCATCAACTACCAGAGCTTGAGTCAATTTTAAAAGCCAAAGGGCTTGAAATTAGCGTTGATTCAATTTCAAAATTAACCGAATTTCCAATGAATGCGGTTATCAGCTTAGGCGGTTGTACAGCCTCGTTTGTTTCGCCAAAAGGCTTAGTTGTAACTAACCATCACTGTATTTATGGTTCGGTGCAATATAATTCAACGCCTGAAAATAACATTTTAGAAAATGGCTTTTTAGCAAAAACACCGGCTGAAGACCTACCAGCTGCGCCAGGTTCACGTGTGTACGTAACCGAAACAGTGACCAATGTGACCGATAAAGTGATTAGCGGCACTAACGAGCTAAGCGCAAAAGCACGCTATGATGCGTTAGAAAAAAATCAAAAAGCACTCGTTGCACAGTGTGAAGCTGATTCCAGTTACCGTTGTAATGTGTATTCGTTTCATGGTGGTTTAGAGTTTTACCTAATTAAATCGCTGGAAATTAAAGATGTACGTTTAGCGTATGCACCTGCCATGGGCGTAGGTAAATATGGTGGCGATATCGATAACTGGATGTGGCCGCGCCATACAGGCGATTTTGGTTTTTACCGCGCCTATGTAGGTAAAGACGGCAAGCCAGCAGAGTACAGCGAAGATAACGTACCGTACGTGCCAGAATCTTACTTAAGTGTAAGTGCTAAAGGCGTGCAAGAGGGCGACTTTGTTATGGTAACTGGCTATCCAGGGCGTACCAATCGTTACCGTATTGCCGCAGAGGTTGATTACGTATTTAACGACAGTTACCCTAAAGCGCGCATGCACAATACTAAATACGTGTCACTAATTGAAGAAAACTCAGAAGATGGCAGCAAAGCCCGTATTGCTTACGAAAGCACCATAGCAGGTTACAACAACTACATTAAAAACTATGGTTCGATGATTGAAAGCTTCAAAAAAGGCACCATGTTTGAGCGTAAAAAACAGTTTGAACAAGAGCTTACAAGCTGGATAAACAGCGATAGCGAGCGTAAACAGCGCTACGGGAATGTGCTTAATGAGTTATCGGCATTAGTAGCTCAATCGCAAGAGCACAGTGAGCGCGACCGTATGGTAGGCTATGTTCATCGTTCACAAATGATCAGCACGGCACGTCGTTTATACCGCTTAGCGGTTGAAAAACAAAAGCCAAATAGTGAGCGCGAATCAGGTTATCAAGAACGCGATTTACCGCGTATTAAATCTTCTCTTGAGCGTATGTCACGTCGCTTTGATGCCAATGTAGATAAAGCTATATTACTGCACTTTTTAGAGCAATATGCAGCATTACCTAAAGCAGAGCGATTTAGTGAAATTGATAAAGCTTTTGCTTTAGAAAACGGCTTTGATAAAGCAAAACAAAGCGCATTGCTAGATGAAATGTTCGCTAAATCAAGACTAGATAATGAAATTGTACGTAATTCATTATTTGAACAAACACTAAGTCAGCTTAACCAAAGCCAAGACCCGTTTATGCAATATGCAAAAGCTATATTTGCTGTGATGAAAGCCGAGGAAGATAAGTCAAAAGCCTTGGCTGGTAAGTTACAAGCTGCTCGCCCAGAGTTAATGAGTGCAATTATTGCCTTTAACAAAGCGCAAAACAAACCGGTTTACGCCGATGCAAACAGCACATTACGTGTAACTTACGGCACGGTAGGCGGTTATTCTCCGCAAGATGGATTAGTGGCTACGCCGTTTACTTCACTTGAAGGCTTATTGGCTAAAAACACCGATGTTGACCCATTTAATGCGCCTAAAAAGCTGCAAGAGCAAATTAAAGCGAAGCTTTATGGTGATTACACTGGTGGCATGAATACTGTTCCAGTTAACTTTTTATCAAATGTAGACACGACAGGTGGTAACTCAGGTTCGCCAACGCTTAACGGCAATGCTGAGCTGGTGGGTTTACTGTTTGATGGTGTGTACGAAAGCATTATTGGTGATTGGGATTACAACCCTGAACTAAATCGCTCAATTCATGTAGATTCACGCTACATGCTGTGGGTAATGGATAAAGTAGATAACGCCCAAAACTTATTAGACGAAATGAAAATCGTAAAATAAGTAGCAGTTAAAATAACAAAAGGCGCTTACCTTAACCGGAAGCGCCTTTTTTGTTTAAACATGTTTGGATTAATTTAACTTAAGCTACGGGCTACGGGGGGAGCTAATATTTGACTTTTCACTGGCGCGTTTAAGACTGTGTGATGGTTTTTGTTTCTCATTTTTTGCTCATTCACTTCTCTTTGTGTAATAAGACCCTTAAGTGGTTGATTTACAATGAGGGTGCAGAGACGCTGCGCTTTTGTAGGAGCAGGGTGTTTTTAAATTTAAACTTCTTTGATAAAGGTAAATACGTTACGTTTAAATTATTAAATGCCAACCAACATTATTTTACCTTGTGCCATCCCCTCAAGCTGGCAGCTAAAATCAATGCGCTTTTCAGCAGGTGTTTTATACAGCAAAGTGAGCTTACGAAAAGGCGTGGTAATCACTTTGACCGTTTTGATTTGTAAACTAACGCGCGTTCGTTTGTCTAAAAAGGCAAAAGCCGTTTCCGTTAACGCTTTTTTACATGCGCTTAATGCTATATTCGTCACAACGCCCGATAATATAGAGTTACTAATATCTTCAGCCGACAAGCTGCTATAGCCACTTGCCATTACGCAGGCGGCATAAATATCAAGTATGGCAATGGCACGTACTTTTTGACTTTTTGGATCCTCATAAACAGCCATTACACAGGGGACTTTAGACTCATCGAATACCTGCGGTTGAATTGTGTTTACGATTAAAGACTGACTTATATGTTTATGAAATAAACGTTCTAATTGCGACAGTTTTGGTAACGCTAAATCATCATTTAATTCAATTTCATCAGGAATGACTTCGTTATTTTCTACAAGTTGCACCAGAGGTAATAACTTATCGTGAAGTTGTTCATCGGTAAAAGGTTTTGATAGAACAAAAGATGCGCCAAAGCTAATAGCTTCTTCAATTTGAGACTTTTCATCAACCGTGGTTAGCATCGCGACTATTATATTAAGTTGTCTTTGCTTTATTGCACGTAATAGCGTAACTCCACACATATCAGGCATATGCCAGTCTGTAAGGACAATATCGGGGTGCCAACTACCAATCAGCGTTAACGCAGATTTAGCATTGTTGGCTTTTTCTATTAATAATTTTCGATAGCCAAACTTTTCCAACCCTCGGCGTACTATTTCAAGTGTTGCATGGCTGTCATCCACGATAAGTATTTTCACACAGGTAACTTTTTTTTAATGTTGTTGTTATTATGGCAGATTTTTTTCACAGCGCTAAACTCTAGTAAATAAACACTTAATTTAAGATAACTAAATAATGCCATATGCCGTATTTCCGCCAGAGGTTTATCATTATATTGCTATAAATTTTGGGCTACTTATTTTAGCCGCGTGGTTTTATATTCTTTTACTGATACTCAGAGAGTTTAGGGCATTTGCACTTAGCATGGTTAAAAGTAACGGAACAATGGATGATGTGACGTTAGCTATGTGCAGAGAGTCTGTTGAAAATGCTATGAGCTATGTTAACGATAATCGAAAAACTATCGCTGAGTTAATCAGTGTACAAATGCTATTACAACAGCAATTGACTGAGGTAACTTCATCAACCAAAGATCATGTTACCGAAAAAGAACAACAGCTAATCGATGATCTCAATAAAAAATTAAAACGCTCGCATAAGTTAATCCGCAAACTTAAGGGTGATTTGGATAAAAGTGTTGAAAAATTAAAAGTTACTCGCCAAAAGCTCTATGCACAATATGATGCAGTGACTGTGCTTCAAGAAGAAAAAGACCAGTTACAAGCAGATTACGAAGCGCTTAAAACCGCAAGCGAAAATAGTGATAAAACATCAAACGCAGATGCATCCTCAACGCCCGACCAAACAAGATTACTTAACACTTTAAACGAATATAAAAGGCAAATTGCAGAGCAAGACCAACTGCTACAGCAATTGCAGTTACAAACTGACGGGCCAGAAAGTAGTGAGGAGCTAGACACATTAAAGCAAGAGCTAGAAAAAACCCAGTACGCACTTAAACACCTTACAAAAGAGAAAAAATTCATTGAGGGGCGCTATTTAGAAATGATGAAAAATAGCCAAAAACCAAGCTAACTAACGACTTTTTTTAGTCTGAGCGAGTAAAAGTTATTACTGTGTTTTCTGCTCATTCAATTCTCTTTGCTAAGTAAGGTCTTATGCACAAAGAGGGCGAAGAGACGCTGCGCTTTTAGAAAAACAACACAGTGCTTTTCACTCATGCTTTAGCTTATATTGATGTGTTGCATGATCGATTGGTTGTTTTTTGGTAATTAAAGGCTTAGATGTAAATGATTAAATAAACCTTATTCAAGGTTTTGTCGCACTGGCGACGGCAGCCAAAGAGGGGCTGCCGCTGGTCCCTCTCTGGACACTCTCAGCGAACCCGAGCATCACACTTTATCATTCAAATAACCCACTACTTGAACGTAAGCGGCGTATATTCACCACCCATGGCGAAGTTACGCCTTGTATTTCATACATGAAATACATTACTCAGCAATACTTTATTTTCAGGGCGTGATAAAGGGGGAAATGTTAAACGTAACATGGGTAGTCACTTTTTACTTAGGTCGACTGCATTGAAGCCCAGTAAACAAAGACAACCTCAATTATTAGTGTTTTGCATTAACGATTGGCAGCAAAGTGCTATTTCCGGACGTTCGTAACGCCCTGTTTTTGTCCTTTTTTAACAGCTTGTTATGTGAATATAGTGCCAATATAGTGTATTAATTGATTACAATAAGAAAGCACTGGAACTAGGTATTGTTTTGCTGCATCTATTTTATCTACTGCTGTTAAGAATGTGCCAATGACTAGCAGTAATGTCAAGAAAGCCATCCATCGCTGTAGGCTAACTTGTTGCCGCTGAATTACCCTATTATTCTCAGCATTCACTAATTTTTCTTTAGTTAAAGTGAAATAGTGAATCCCGTTTCCTTTCATTTTGTATAACGGATCATGTTCTTGGTTTGCAGAAATCTTCTGGATTTCATTATCTTCAACGCATGAATCTAAGATCCAAGCCAGTGACTGTGAGACCTTCTGGTAAACTTCATATTTACCGACATAATGGTTTCCGAAAATTATCTTGGAAAGCTCACTTTTTCTGAAAGTACCTTTACGCAAAAAATCATCACTGTTCATTAAAGCTTCATAAATTTCAAATTTAGATCTAAGTGGGCTTCGTATTTTCCTGTAAACACGATGCTTATTTATAAAGCTTTGTAGTTTATGAAAGAAGATCTCTAAGTATATAAGTCGAACTTTTCTTAATAGGTACAGTCGCATTAAAGTAAATAATGTGCACTTCTGCTCTCTTAAATCCCATAACCCAAAGTAAAAATTTACATCAATTCTTGAGTATTTTAAAAAGTCTGCTGACAATAGAGTCGGTTGCCACTCAACATCTCCACGGCTCTTTTTTACACCAGCTAAAATATTCCCCCATTTTCTCCCATTTTTAATGGGCATAAATTCACATTTTATATTTAATGCTCCATGATTTAATTCAGGAATTTGGGAAATATCTTCATTTGTGGCATCAGGTATATATATATGAACTTCATAAAAGTCATTTTTTTGGGCCTCTTCTGAACCCAATGAAAACCGACTTGGGCACTTATGTTTTGAGAAGTAACAAATTAAATGAAATCTAATTTTGTTAATTAATAGTGAAAACATTTGGCTCCATAGCTAGACTTTGAAAATTCACATAACACCCGCAACAGCGGAAATTTAGGAGCGCCAGCGAGTAAATTTTCCGACTGCTTGCGCTTGTTACATTTTGACTCACAGCACCCTCCAAAAACACTCATCATCGCTCAGGCTATCAATCCCTTTTAAGTTTGTGTCTATATCGTTGATGAACTTAACCACTTCAGGGTTTAGGGGTGATCTGTATGCGAGTGCCAGACCTGAAATAAACATAAACTTCGATACTACTGCCATATCTTCAAGAAATGCTTCTGTTTCAGCCGCAGAGCTTTGGCCATACGTAAGATATATGCCATCACGGTAGTTAGCTTTACCTCTGTAGCGAAATGCACAGTGCATAAAGCCTACTGTTTTTGGTAATTGTTTATTCCTATCTTCTTTAGCAGCTTTAGTCCTAAAATCACTGTAACTAGACTTCTTAAGAATTCGCTCCTTGGTTAACCATGTATAGTATTTAGCATTACCAGAAAGATACTCTAATAGCATACCTCTTGCTGCATCTTCATTTTCTGGAAATGTTTTACTTAAGCTAAAACTATTCGCAGAGACATACCGAGGAAGCTTTGCCTCGTATTCTTCGTTTTTTACATGTGATGCTTTCATGTTGAAAGGGTGAGGCATTTGGTCACTCAAATTTGAACCGAAAGCTCTGTAAACTGAAGCATGATTATCATCTACTTTTTGGCCAGTAGAACCAAGCATTGACAATACAGAAAAATAAACAGAGTAATACCAACTAACTATAGAGCTGGGAAGCATCCAAGATTCACTACTGGCATTATTAGCAGATGTTTGTAAAGCAAGGCTGTTGGTTAATGATGAGTACAGTGACTCAAAAACAATACCGTTATTTAAAGTCGTCAATCTCTTGGGGTATGTAGCCTTAAAATGCCGATGACAAGATTCAAACTGCTCTTTAGCTGAAACACCATGCTCATTCACTATTTCAAAACGAAGAGCCTTCATCCAATTGATTGTGCTCTGCCTAGCAAATGTTGGAACTCGAAGGTCATCTTGTTTAAGAACCTCTGAGTAGAGCCAGTTATCCATAATTTCTCCGAGAAATGTAACAATTTAATAGTGCGCTCACCGCGTATATTCACACCAGCGCTGCGCTCACTTTTCTATTTTATATAGTTTTAACAAATTACCTAACATATTACTATCACTAAGTTTTTATTGTATTTAATAAATACTTAGAGGAGTAATATGCGCGCTTGGCTCATTTTCTTGAATATATGAGCGACAGTAGTTTGAACACTTAGCTAGATACAGCGATAAATCTATTTCTTTCAATATTCTTTAGTATATTTCATGTGCATTTTGTAACCATTAAATGCTACGTTAGATGTAACTATATTGAAGGAATAAATTATGAAACTTGAGTCTTTAGCGTTGCACCATGGTTATGAATCTGAAGCCACAACTAAGTCGGCGGCGGTGCCGATTTATAACACCTCTTCGTACACCTTTGATAATACCCAGCATGGCGCTGATTTATTTGATTTAAAAGTCCCTGGTAATATTTATACCCGCATAATGAACCCAACCAATGCGGTGCTTGAGCAGCGTATTGCCGCGATGGAAGGCGGCATTGGTGCGCTGGCGGTGGCTTCGGGTATGGCGGCGATTACTTATGCAATTCAATGTTTATGTGAAGTGGGCACTAATATTGTAAGCACCAGCCAAGTGTATGGCGGCACTTATAATTTATTTGCTCACAGCTTGCCGCGCCAAGGTATAGAAGCGCGAATGATTAAAGCCGATGATTTTGACAGTTTTGAAAATGCCATTGATGAAAACACCCGTGCAGTTTTTTGTGAGTCAATTGGTAACCCTGCAGGAAATATAGTTGATATTGCTCGCCTAGCAAAAATTGCCCACAGCAAAGGGGTGCCTTTAATTGTAGATAACACTGTGGCTACGCCGTATCTGTGTCGTCCATTTGAGTTAGGTGCCGATATTGTGGTGCATTCACTCACTAAATACATTAACGGACATGGAACCGCGATTGGCGGTATGATTGTTGATTCGGGCAAGTTTGACTGGAAAGCCAATGTCACTCGTTTTGCGATGATGAATGAGCCAGATCCGTCGTACCATAATGTAGTGTATACCGATGCGTTTGCTGAGGCTGCGTTTATTGGTCGTTGCCGCGTTGTACCCCTTAGAAACACCGGTGCGGCGCTTGCGCCTAAAAACGCCTCGGATATTTTAATTGGCCTTGAAACGTTAGGGCTAAGAATGGATCGTCACTGCGAAAACGCACAAAAAATTGCTGAATATTTAGAGAGTCACCCTAAGGTGCTTTGGGTTAATTACGCGGGATTAAAATCAAGCCCGTATAACGAAATGAGCCAAAAAATTACCAATGGTAAGGCGTCAGGTATTTTAAGTTTTGGTATTGCCGGTGGCCTTGAAGCCGGCACGCGCTTTATTGATTCCCTAAACATGATTTTACGTTTGGTGAATATTGGCGATGCTAAATCGCTGGCTTGCCACCCAGCATCTACTACTCACCGACAATTAAATGATGAAGAGCTGGCCAATGCTGGCGTTAGCCGCGATTTAATTCGTTTATCGGTGGGTATTGAAAATATTGACGATATTATTGCCGATGTAAGCCAAGCGCTCGATAAAGCTTAAATAGTACAGTAAATACCTCAAACTTTTTTGAGGTATTTATTTTTGCAATTAAAAAGGAGTGCCGTTACATGAAATTTTTAATTTTTCTCGGTTCGGTTAGAAAAAGTACCCCACCTAAGCCTGCGCGTTTAGGGGAAAGGGTAGCGAAAGCATGTGAGCGTTGTTTGCTTGAGCACTATTCTGAGCATGAAATAGAGCTTATTGATCCGCTCGATTATGATTTAGACCCTGTGTTTAAACCGCACTTTGCTTATTCGCAGGCTGAGGCACCTAAACAGCTAGCTGATTTAGCGGCAAAAATTAAAGCATGTGATGGCTTTGTTATGGTAAGCCCTGAATATAATCATTCTATGAGTCCGGCACTCGCTAATTTGCTAAACCATTTTGGTAGTTCTTTATTTGGCTATAAACCCAGCGCGATAGTGACCTATTCCGCAGGGCAATGGGGCGGCGTACGCGCTGCTGTTGGTATGCGCAGTTTTTTAAGTGAACTGGGTTGTTTACCGGTATCAGCAATGATCCATGTACCAAAAGCGCAAGATGTGTTTATCGAAAGTGGTGAAGCAAACAATAGGGCAGAGCAAAGATCGTGGGATAGCTATTTTTCGCGCACCTTTAATCAATTAATGTGGTGGGCTGAGGGCGCAAGCAAACAACGTGAAGCGTTAGATCCTAAGCAATTAAGCAAAGATTTTAAACGTGACCCATCACAGCGTAATGCGCCATAACGGTTAAAATTTTAGCTAGTCTTTTTTGGCGTCTTCACGAGGGGAGGCCAATATTGCTTGCTTTTGTTCGTCAGTTAAAATAATCCAGTCGAATATTTCGTCGCTGGTGCGACCGCACCCAGTACAGTAGCCCTTCATTCTATAACATTCACCGATACAGTCTGTTTTTAAATGAGTGGATTGTTTACTGGGTGTTTGGCGCATACATTCTCTCGTCATTATTTAGTGGCGACGGGCTTTCCTACTTCTAAAGAGGTCGACCAAGTTTTAATTTTTGATAACGTTTTGCTGGTATAAACAGAAATAACCGGCGACTTATCATCAAGTACAAAGGTGGTACGCAGCGACGTTTCTGACTCTTTTTGTGTTTCTAACCAGTTGTTTTTTTTAGTTAAACATTGGCGAGTGAGTTCAACTGCTTGTTGATGCATAGCTACCGCCTGCTGTTGATCTTTGTAGCTTTCTTGGCATTGATAGGTCACAGTTTGATTGTTAAAGCTAGTCACTTGGCAGTTATCGCCAAAAACGTTGTACTTTGCAGTCCACACATCTAAATATGAGTTTTGTACTTTGGTGTCTTTTAACGCATCAAAGCGATTATCGAATTCGGTTATTAAGCCATCCATTTTTTCACAGGGCGTTAAGCTGTCTAATTTGGCTTTTTGCTCGCTGGTTAAACTGCTACAGCCAGACAAAATAAGACCAGTGAGTATAAGCGATATATAAGTTTTCATAGTGCGCTATCCTTCTGTAATAGCTATTCCTTGAATATTAGCTAAAGGATACCTAAGGGAGAGAATAAATGCTATTGAGAAGGCTGAATTAAAAAGAAAAATTATGGCTTGTTAGAACGATGTGCGCCACATAATGGCGCACACAGTAATCGTTGTATTTACTTATGACGACCTTGTAGGCAAGCAACTACATCAGTGAGTTCTAACCCTTGTCGTTGTAATAGTACAACAAGGTGATACAACAAATCGGCCGATTCGTTGGTAAGTTCATTGTTGTCGTGTTTCATTGCCGCAAGTGCCACTTCTACACCTTCTTCACCTACTTTTTGACAGCTACGGCTTAAGTCTTCTGCGAACAGTGACGCAGTGTAGCTTTTAGCTGGATCATCATTTTTACGAGCAACAATGACATCTTCAAGTTGTGCTAAAAAGCTTAAGCTTGGTTTTGCATCATCACCAAAACAGCTTTGTGTACCTAAATGACAGGTTGGACCTTCTGGGTTTGCAAGTACGAGTATAGAGTCGTAATCGCAATCGGTATGCACCGATACCACGTTTAAAAAGTTTTCTGATGATTCGCCTTTGGTCCATAAACGCGATTTAGAGCGCGAATAAAAAGTCACTTTATTACTTTCAAGTGTTACTTTAAGCGCTTCGCTGTTCATAAAGCCTTGCATTAAAATTACGCCAGAGCGGGCATCTTGAACAATGGCAGGGATCATCTCGCTTTTAGCGAAATCAACTTGAGTTTGGTTTTCTAAGGTTACTTGCATAGTCTTGCTGCCACTTGGTTATCGATTAAAAATTGTTTTAGTTCACCGATGTTTATCACGTTTTTGTGAAAAACACTGGCTGCGAGCGCACCATCTACTTGGCTTTGTTGAAATACATCAACAAAATCTTGCATGCTGCCTGCACCGCCTGAGGCGATTAAAGGAATATCACACAGCTGGCGTATTTTGCTCAGTTGCTCGTTGTCGTAACCGTTGCGAACACCATCTTGGTTCATACAATTTAAAACGATTTCGCCAGCACCTAAGTCTTGTACGCGTTTAACCCATTCTTCGGTTTTATATCGGGTGCGGCTTGACGCATTAGGATCGCCAGTAAGCTGATAAACTAGATATTCACCGGTTGTTTCATCAAAAAAGCTGTCAATACCAACAACTACACACTGCTTGCCAAACTCATCATGTAATTCTTTAATTAGCTCTGGACGCGCAATTGCTGGGCTATTAATACTGATTTTGTCAGCGCCGCGTTCAAGCACACGAGCTGCATCGGCTACCGATTTAATACCACCGGCTACACAAAATGGAATATCGATATGGCGGGCAATGTTTTCAACCCAATTAACATCGAGTAAGCGTTTTTCAACACTTGCACTGATCTCGTAAAACACCAGTTCATCAGCACCGGCTTCGCTGTAGGCTTTAGCTAGGGTAAGTACATCGCCAACCACTTCGTGGCCTTTAAATTTAACCCCTTTAACGACCTGTCCATCTTTTACATCTAAACAAGGAATTATGCGTTTTGATAACATGAGAATGCCTCGTTTTTAAAATTTTGATTTGAAATAAAGCTGTTTTTACATTTATTGTTTGTATGACTAAATAGAAGACACATAGACTGCACTTGATATGTTATTTATTTGATAAATTTGAATAGTTAATTTAATGAATGAATCTTAATGCATTACTATGCAATGAATTCTTAACCACACTATATAATAAAACTCCAACTATGTTAATCGCTAAAACTAGAACTTAAAGTGATAATTAATGCCTTAAAAAAGTATTCGCTTCAAAGCTTATTTTAAATTTATAAAATACTAAATTTAAAATGTTTATTTGGAAAAGCGATAACAGTTTCTGCCAGAGTTTTTAGCTTCATAAAGTGCTTGGTCTGCCTGTGTTTTAAGCTTAATGCTGGTTTGAGTTTCTGACGCGCTGGTTGTAATACCAATGCTTATACCTAAGCTGCATTGCTGATCAAAAATAGTAAAGGGGGTGTTAATACTTGTGATAATTCGCTCTGCAATATCCGCTATTGCTTTTTTATCGTTTAACTGAGGAAGAATTGCTGCAAATTCATCTCCCCCAATGCGCGCAATAATGTCTTGTTGTCGTAAACAACTTTTGATGCGAATCGCCACCTCTTTAAGAACTTCATCACCTGCACCATGGCCTAATTCATCATTGATGGGTTTAAAGTAATCTAAATCAAGGTACATAAGTACCAAAGGGCAGGAAAGCTGCGTTGCTTTTATGATTTCTAAATCAAGCTGCTCCAAAAAAATACGGCGGTTATAAAGCCCTGTTAAACTGTCAAAATAAGCATAGTTTTCTACTTTGGCTTGATATTTTCTTCTTTTAATTGTGTGGATGGCAAAAGTATAAATAACAAATATCATTAACGTCATAATACCAAGATAAAGAGCGATAATAAGTTTCTTTAAGCTACTAAACTCACTCTCTATTTTAGCCAGCGGGACTTTATTTATTAATGTCCATTCGGGTCTGTTTATTAGGCTATTAGCGATATTATTTGGGAGCAACATGTCGTTTAATAAAGTTAAGTGATCATAAATATAAACATTGTTTTCATTTTTAATAATTCCATTCGCTTGGGTTTGCATGCTTTGCCATATTTGTGGCTGTTGATCTTTAAACCGATGTTGCGGTTTGTTAGCAAACATAAATGACCATTGCTTATTTGTATCTCCAAATAACCAATAGCTGTCTTTATTAAGCAGCATAATATTGCCTGATGAATTTTTTGAGATATTGTCTAATTGGCTAAGTAAATGAGCCCCTTCAAGGTTGACGATAAGTAGTCCTATTTTAGTTCCTTTGGGTCCCATTAGCACAGAAGCTAAACGTATCATTGGTTTAAAAGGGCGTTCTATCTCACCGTTTTCAAAGTTTAAATCTAATGGGGAAATAAAAATAGCTGACGGGTTCATTTTTATAGCCTGTTTAAAATAGTAACGATGGCTTTTGTCTTGTAGCTGCTCTGCTGAGACTATAGCAACATTGTGCTTGTCTCTATGCACCCTTAATAGTTCCTTACCTGTTAGATCAAGAATTCGAATTTGTGTATAAAAGTTTTTAATAGAAATAAAGTTAGCATAGTCTTGCTCTAGCTGAGCTCTATTGACCGAACTCAAAATGTTATGATCTTTAAAATGATGATTGTTTCTTAAAATCAGCAAGTCACGAGAGGCATGATTAAGTTGTTGTAAAAAAGCTTTTTTTGCTTGTTTTAATTCATTTTTTTCATGTTGTATAACATTGTTGATGCGTGTTTGTAATTGGCTTTGGTAAAACATATATAAGGCGATATATAACAACACCGCAGAGCAAAAGTAGGCCAATGAACTAGTCAGTTTTGTCGTGTTTTTTTGTGTGTTATGTGATTGGTTTAATGAAAAAGCATATTTAATTACAAATAAATAAATAAGCGAGACACTTAAGCTACTTAAAATTAAGCCGTCAATGAGCATGATTTGCCATTGTTTTAACATCAGAGCATCAAAATTAAAGGCAAACATTATGATTGCTTCAACAGTAAACACAATCATAGCTATTTTTATAATAAGGAACTCAGTTCTGAGCTTTTGGTGAGTTACAAAGTCATTATCTCGAAATAAGTAAAGGGTAGTGACAATCGCTACTAACGCAATAAGGCTGGAATCTAATATTACTGAAAGCCAAACACCGGTAAACTGGGTAACAAATGCGGCTAAAAAAAGCATAATAACAGCTTCACTAAACGCTAAAGATAAAAAGAGGATCAGTAAGCGTTTTATTGGCATGAAAGTATCCGTGGAGTAAGTGTTATTATTGAATTTCAAAACGAAAACATTTTGTAACTATATAATAATTATAAAGGATGAGAATTACTATAAAGTTTATTAAATTAACTGTAGTTTTGACTAAAGTATAATAAGGATCCGGTCAAAGCAGAACATTGTTTAACCGAATCCTACAATTTAGAGCTTAATTACTCGCTTACTGATTTTGTTTAACATTCATAAAAATAGCATATAGCACGGGTATCACGATTAAAGTCAGCAGGGTAGCAAACAGTAATCCAAATACTAAAACCACAGACATTGATTGGAAAAATGCATCAAAATACAGTGGAATAACCCCTAACACCGTGGTCAGTGTGCCCATCATTACCGGTCTTACCCGACTATTTGCCGAATCGATAATGGCATTATATGCAGCTTTACCTTGGCGAATTTCCATGTCCATTTGATCTACTAATACAATGGCATTTTTAATTAACAAACCAGAGAGCGATAGCAATCCTAATATGCCCATAAACTCTAGTGGAATTTGTGTGGTTACCAGTCCAAAAACAACACCAATTAAGGCTAATGGCACGACAAGCCAAATAATAATTGGTTGTTTTAAAGCGTTAAATAACACAATAACAATCAGCACCATGGCTAAAAAGCCCAGCGGAATAGTTGAGGCCAGCATTTCGTTAGATTCTTTCGATTGTCCGTATTCGCCATCCCATTCAAGTCGATACCCTTGAGGTAGGTCAATGGCTTCTATTTTAGGCCTTACCCGATTAAATAACTCTGAGGCTAGTTCACCTGGTAGTGGATCGGCTTGGGCTTTTATAGTCCATTCGCGGTCTTCACGCTTTAAAATACCATCGCGCCAGACGGTTTTAAACCCATTGGTTACTTGCGCAAGGGGCAGTGTTTCACCGGTTATATTGCTTTGCACTTGAATATTGCCAATATCGTTTATGTCTACACGTTCAGCTTGTGGCGCTCTAACAATAATAGGAATGAGCTCTTCACCTTCACGATACTGCCCAACGATTTGCCCCGAAAAATTTTGCTGTAAGGCTTCAGCAACCGCTTTACGCGTTACACCAGCGCGCTGTGCATTAATGGCAGAATACTGTGGCTCAATAACACTAATGCGTTGTCGCCATGTATCTTTAATTGATAGAGCGCCGCCATCATCAATTAATATTCCTTTTGCTTGTGCAGCTAGCTCTCTTAATACATCTGGGTCGGGCCCTTTAAATGTGGCTTCTATTTTAGAGCCCCCACCAGGGCCCATTACAAAGCGCCATGCTTTGCCTTGAGCATCGACAAAGTTATCGTCAATGTAATTTTGTACGGTAGGTAAAAGTTGATCTAGCTTTTTGTAGTCATCGACTTTAGCTAAAATTTGCCCATAAGAACTATTTGGTGACTCACTACCATAAATAAGCATGTAGCGAAGCCCGCCGCCACCAATAAGCGTTTGTATACCTTCAACGCCATTTTGTTGCTTTACAAACTCCTCTAACTTGAGCATATCTTTTTTGGTTTTTTCAATATCGGTACCTTGTGGTAGCCAAAAATCAACCACCATTTGCGGTGTAGTAGAAGCTGGGAAAAAACCTGATTTTACAAATTGAAATCCCCACATAGACACACTAAAAGTGGCAACCACAATGGCAATACTAAGCCAGCGGTGATGCAATGCCGAAACCACAACAGACTGATATAACGCCATGAGTTTATTTGGTTTTGCTGAGCCTGAGGTGTCGCTATCTTGCTCTTTAAACAAGCAATAACAAAATAAGGGGGTTAGGGTAATGGCAAATAACCAGCTGTATAATAGAGAAATTAAAATAACCCAGAATAAATGGCCGGTAAATTCCGCGGTATCACCTGGGGCAAGACCAATAGGCGCAAAGGCAACAATGCCTACCAAGGTACCACCCAGTAGTGGCCATTTAGTTTGCTTGACGACTTCGCTGGCAATGTCTAACTTTTTACGGCCTTTTTGTGTACCAACTAAAATCCCTTCGGTCACAACTATGGCGTTATCAACCATCATTCCTAACGCGATAATAAGCGCTCCAAGAGAAATTCGATGCATGGGTATACCGCTCAAATCCATGGTCGCAAGGGTCGCAAAAATGGTTAGCAGTAATACTGCGCCAATAATAATTCCTGAGCGCAAACCCATAAATAGCAGCAGGGTAACCATTACGATCACCAGTGCGACTAAAACATTCACTACAAAGTTGTCGACTGAATCTTGGACTACTTTACCTTGGTGGTAAAACTCATGCACTGTGATACCCAGCGGTCTGAGGTTTTCAGTTTGTTTTACTTTGTCATCAACGCGGTCAAATACTTTAACCACATTAGCACCCAATACACTGGCGACCCCAAGTGAAATTGCAGGTTTAGAGTTATAACGGACTAACTTGGTTGCTGGACTTTGAAAGCCACGGTATACATTGGCAATATCTTTAAGATAAATTGTTTTACCTTCACCGCTGGCACTAACCAATAGATTTTTAATGGTATCAACGGAGTTTATTTCTCCGGTAGGGTCGATAAAAATACGTTGATCGCCAAGTTGAGTGTTACCAGCGCTCAATACAGCGTTTTGCTCATCTAAAATGCCGTAAATATTATTAATAGACACGCCTAAAGAGGCTAACTCTTCACGAGCTATTTCTACAAATATGCCTTCTTGCTGCACGCCTGTCATAGCAACTTTGGCTACGCCCTCTACTTGTAAAATGTCACTTTGCAAATCTTTAGCGTAGGCATGTAACTCGTCGGGTGAGTACCCTTCGGCGGTTATTAAATAGCTCAAGCCATACACATCACCAAAATCGTCATAAACTTGTGGCGTGCCAGTACCAGGCGGTAATGTTGGACGTGTGTCATTTATTTTGTTTCTGAGCTTAGTCCAAATAACTTGCAACTCAGATTTAGTCGGGGAAAACTCTGATTTAATCTCTACTTTAATTTCAGATAAACCTGTAGATGAGGTGGATGATATAGTATCAACTTCTTGTAGTTCTTGAATTGCACGTTCAAGTGGCTCAGTGACCTCTTTTGCAACTTCTAGTGGGCTTGCACCTGAGTACGAGACAAACACTTGCGCGGTGCGAATTATAAATTCGGGGTCTTCAAACCGCGCCATATTTTTATAGGATGAAAAACCAAACCCTAGCGTTAAAATAATGAGTATGGTGCTAATTAATTTATTATTGATTGTCCATTTTGCTAAATCCATTACCGCGCTCCTATGCTTTAGTCCAAGGACGTACTTTCATACCCTCAGTTACATAGTTTGCACCTGCACCAACAATTACATCGCCAGCACTTAAACCGTCAGTGACAATGAGTTGTTCTCCAATGCCATTTTCAATAGTAACGGTAGTTTTAGAAGCTTGCATAGTTTGAGCGTCAACCGTCCATACAAAGTGTTCACCATTTTGTTCAAAAATAGCAAAGGTTGGCACTAATAAACGAGTGGATGCTGAGCTGGCTTCACGTGTGAGTTTTAGACTGGCATTCATGCCAGGCAATATATTAAGGTTATTTGGTACAGCAAATGCAAATCGCACTTCATAAGTTTGACTCGCAGAGTCTGCTTCTAAATTGGCACGTCTAAATGTTGCTGGAATGGGGGGAGTCGATACATCTTGTAAAATAACTGACGCTACATTGTTTTGCTTAGAGTCAACCGTGGCCACAATTGAAGCGGGAATATTTACCACCGCTTCCATTTCGCCTTTACCAAATAAAGTAACAACATGTTGACCCGCGCTTATGTTTTCAAGCTGCTTTACTGGCACCTCAGCAACAATGGCATCGTAAGGCGCTATAATTTTACTGTCAGATAGTGCTTTTTGCGCCGAGTCATATTGTGATTCAGCTACTTCTTTTTTAGATTTTAGTTGCTCTATATCTCGTTGCGAAATAACCCCATCTTTAGCGAGCTTTAAACCACGTTGGTAATCATTGTCGGCGGTTTCAAACTGAATTTTGCTCGACTTAACCTCATTAATAAAGTTTCGTTGTTCCAATACGGCTATTACATCGCCTTTTTTTACATTTTGTGCGGCAATAACGTTAAGCGTTTCTAGCTTTCCGCTAACTTGAAAAGCAAGCTTTGAGCTATTTATAGTGTCGATAGTGGCAGGGTAGGTGAGCGTTTTTGATTGCGACTCATCACCTATGGTTATTAGTTTAACCGCACGTGGTTCGTTTTGTTTTTGCGTGCTGACTTCACTTTCTGAGCAACCGGCTAATAAAAGTAGAAACATGATACTAATCAAATTAAATTGAGTAAAACAAGGTGTTTTGATCATCTGGTTTACCTTAAATAAAAAGTGCGTTGTTAATTGTTGGCATTTTTAAGCAATTAAAAATTATAAAATAGCCAATTGAGTTTGTTTTCAAATTTACCTTAAATGCAATGTATTAAGTATTAACTACTGACTACTTGAATGGAAGCAGCCGTTAGCTAATGAGCAATAAATAACATTTTAATTTCAAGAGTTTATTATTACTTGTACGGTTTTGTATTAATTTGTTTGATTGTGTAGAAAGCACCAAAATTATAACTTAGTACTTTCTCATATAGGCCTAAGTATAATTAACAATCAGTTATTTAAAAGTGTAAGCCTGTAAACATAAGTTGTTTATAGATTTAAAACCATAAACTGTATTTTTTATTAATTAAATTGAAATATTAATTGCTTAGCAGCGGTCTTGTAAAAGTCATGTTGGTATCGCTTGATAAAAGCGCTTCAACGTAAGGCATCACTCAGTAATGGTTAGCCATTTATTTACAGACGTAATGTTAACTATGAATAACTCCTAACATAATCATTAAAAAATAATCACACGAGGTCTAATCCTACCATGAGTAAAAAAATCACCTTTATTGCAATAATCACTTTATTTGCTTTAACGATTTTATATTTTACCGGCGCATTTAATCGTGACGTAGTAACTGCACAGCGTTTTGTTAATTTACAGCAAGGTGATAAAACCCATGAGGGATTTCGCCGAGCACACGCAAAAGGTATTTGTTTAGCTGGCTCTTTTGAGTCAACGGGTGAGCTTGCTAAGTATTCGCAAGCAAAGGTATTTGATTTAGGGGCAACCCCTTTTGTAGGTCGCTTTTCTATTGCGGGTAATAATCCAACTGCACCTGATTTAAAAGCACCGGTGCGTAGTTTAGCGTTTTCTATAACCACTGATGATAACCAAGAGTGGCGGGTTGCAATGAATACGCCTCCGGTTATGGCGGTAGCTACGCCAGAAGCGTTTTTTAAACAACTACAAGCACTTTCACCCGATCCGGTGACTAAAAAGCGCAGCCCAGAAAAAATTAAAGCGTTTTTTGCAGCACACCCTGAAAGTGCCGCTTTTAATAACTGGAAAGCAAGCTACACGCCAAGCAGTAGTTTTGCCACTGAGCAGTATCACAGCATTAATGCGTTTTATTTGGTGGATGAGAATGATGAAAAGCATGCCGTACGCTGGATTGCTAAACCGCAATTAAGTGATGAAAACACCCAACCACTTACTATTGATTTACCAGATGCATTGCAGCTACAACTTAAAGACCAAGTAGCTCAAGCACCGGTTAAGTTTGATATGCTGTTTAGTTTTGCAACCGAAGAAGATGATGAAAACAACCCAACTGTTTTATGGCCACAATCGCGCAAAACCATTAACGCCGGTACGTTAGTAATAACACGCTTGCAAGCACAAGAGGGTGGGGTATGTGAAAACATGAATTTTGATCCGTTGGTTTTACCAACAGGTATTGAGCCAAGTGCCGATCCTATTTTACGTGCCCGTGGCGCTGCCTATGCAGAGTCATTTCGTCGTCGTGCTAAAGAAGTACTTTTAAATAATTAATCACAGGAACGAGTCAATGAACACAATTACTAAATACTCAGCGTCGAGTATGCTTATTCACTGGGCAATGGCATTAATTATACTTTCTATGTTATTTCTTGGTTTATCGATGGTACAAAGTTTAGCCGTATGGCAAGTAGAAGCTATACAACTACATAAATCGTTTGGTGTGTTAGCACTGATATTAGTTGCAATAAGATTAATTAATAAAGTGCTGTATAAAAGCCCTGCATTACCCCAAAGTGTGCCTAAAGCACAAGCTTTAGCGGCACATTTAACCCAAGTGGGTTTATATGCGTCTATGATTTTGATGCCAATTTCAGGCTGGTTAATGCAAAGTGCTGACGAACGTTCTGTGAGCTTTTTTGGTATATTTACTTTACCTGATTTAGTCAGTAAAAACATTGAAACCTATGCATTTTTTCGTGAAGCACATGGTTTAATTGCTTATGCATTTTTACTGTTTATTTTTATGCATGTAAGCGCTGCACTTTATCATGGTTTAATAAAGCAAGATGGCGTATTGGGTTCTATGTTACCGGGTAAGCATAAATAAACTGATAGTTTTATACAAAAAAGGCACAGGTACGTTTGCACCTGTGCCTTTTTTAAATTTTAGTATTTAGCCTAATTTTAGTGCGTCTTCTACGCTAAAAGCGCCATCTAATAAAGACTTACCTAAAATTACGCCGCCCACACCAAGTTCATTGAGCTTTTTAATATCATCTAACGAGCTTACCCCACCTGAGGCTTGCACTTTAATATTTGAATTATGATTAATTAAATCTTTATAAAGCGCAAAAGAAGGGCCCGTCATGGTGCCATCTTTACTGATGTCCGTGCATAAAAAGTCAATAACACCCAGAGCAACGTAAAAATCAACAAGCTCAAGTAAACCAAACTCAGATTCGTTTAGCCAACCGTGAGTAGCAGGTGCCCATCCTGTGGTTGTTTTATTTACATCAAGGGCAATTACAAAGTGCTCAGCGCCAAATTGTTCAATCCAGGCTTTTACTTGCTCACGTTTTTCAACTGCCATTGAGCCAATAACCACTTGGTTTGCACCTGCTTTTAGCCAATCGCTCACGTCTTGCTCTGAACGAATACCGCCACCTACTTGGTAAGGTACGTTAAGCGATTTTGTTGCTGCTTGAATATGTTGCCACTGTTTTTTACTTGGATCCCGTGCACCTTCTAAATCAACTAAATGTAATTTAGTGGCACCACTGTCGGCATACTCTTTTAAGCGAGCACCAAGCTCAAAGGGATAAAACTGTGCAGTATCGTATTTACCTTGATACAAACGTACGATTTGATTTTGTAATACATCTAATGCTGGAATAATCACTGTATTTCTCTTTTAAAAGCATGAAGAGCAACCTAAAGTTGCCAATCAATAAAATTTTGTAATAAACGCGTGCCCACTTTAGCGCTGCGTTCAGGGTGAAATTGCATGCCTGCATAATTGTCTTTAGCTACAATTGCAGAAAATGTTTGCCCGTATTCGCTGCTGACTAGTGTGGCGTTATTAACGGTATGGGCGAAACTGTGCACATAATAAACCTGATCGTCTGCGTGCAAACCTTGAGTCAACGGGTGCGCTTGTTGAACAGATAGGTTATTCCAGCCCATATGCGGTGACGTTAAACTCCCTACATCCAGTGATTTTACTTGGCCTGGTATTTTACCTAAGCATTGCACGTTACCTTCTTCAGTGCTATCACACAGTAGTTGCATGCCTAAGCAAATTCCCATTAGCGGGCGCTGATATTCGTTAATTGCTTGCTGCCAACCATTATCAACCAAACGCTTCATAGCAACAGATGCATGACCAACACCGGGTAAAATAGCACGTTCATAGCCAGCTAATTGTTCTGGCGAAGTAATCACCGTAGGGTTTTGCCCTAAACGCTCAAATGCAAACCGCACTGAGTTAATATTGGCACAACCGGTATTAATTATCGCTATCATAAACATCCCTTTGAGCTGGCTGTTTGTTGGCTGGTATCTTGCGCAATAGCCATGCGCAAAGCACGAGAAAACGCTTTAAATAAGCCTTCTACTTGGTGGTGGCAGTTGCCGTCACTCACCGATAAAATAAGACTAATTGCGGCGTTATCACTTAAGCTTTTAAAAAAGTGTTCAACCATTTGTACGTCTAAATCACCGGCTTTTTCACGGCTAAAGTTGGCGTTTAATACAAATGATGCCCGACCTGATAAATCAATTTGTGCCTCGGCTTTACATTCATCCATAGGCAAGGCAAAACCATAACGCGCAATTTGCGATTTGGTGCCAAGCGCTTGTTTAAGGGCAACACCTAAAGCAATACCAATGTCTTCAACAAGGTGGTGCTCGTCTATGTGTAAATCGCCTTTGGCTTTAATATTTAAGCCAATATTGGCGTGAGTGCGAATTTGATCCAGCATGTGATCAAAAAAACCTAGGCCAGTTTCAATGCTGCCATTTTTCGTTTGATCAAGGTTAACCGCTACATCTATTTGTGTTTCTTTAGTGTTGCGTGTCACACGGCCTTCACGGTTTGCCGTGGTCAGTTTAGTGACAATGGCAGGCCAGCTACCATCATATAAAATACCTTCACAACATAAGTTTTGCGCAAGGCCAATATCGGTTTGGCGATCACCAATCACAAAAGAACGTGCTAAATCAACTTTGCCTGAGCGCATCAGTTCGGTTAGTAAGCCTGTTTTTGGTTTACGGCAATCACAGTTCTGTTCATCAAAATGTGGGCAAATTAGTACTGACTCAAAGCTAATGCCTTGGCTTTGTAAGATGTCCATCATTTTGTCTTGAGCAATATCAAAATCGGCAGTTGGAAAGCTGTCTGTGCCCAAGCCATCTTGATTCGATACCATCACTAAGCGATAGCCTGCGGCTTGCAGTTGCAATAAGGCAGGAATGACACCTGGTAAAAACGCTAGTTTTTCAAGGCTGTCGACTTGTTTATCGGTGATTGGCTCTTCAATAATAGTGCCATCGCGGTCTATAAATAAATAGGGGTTACTCATGATACTTCCTGTTGTGCTGCGGTTTGTGGCAATTGCAGGCCATCTAACCAAATTTTTACTTGTTCTAATTCTTGTTCATTACCAATTGAAATACGTAGCCAGTCGTCTTCATTAAACAAGGTGAAGGCGCGCATTACTAAGCCTTGTTTAAGCGCTTGTTTAAAGTAATCCTTGTTCGCTAATTTTAAAGTAACGAAGTTGCCTTCACCAGTGAGTATTTTTAATACTGCAGGAGAGGCGTTTAACCAGTCAATAAGCTTTAACTTTAAGCTATTTAAAATCGTCACTTGGCGACGCATTGAGGTAATCGCATCAGGGGCAATGGCTTGTGCTGCAATGCTTGCCACCACACCCGATACCGGATACGGTGCAATGACTTTACGAATAGGCGCTAATACACTGGCCTGAGCGAGAGTAAACCCTGTTCTTAAACCCGCAAGTGCAAACGCTTTTGAGAGTGTACGAAGCACAACAATATTACTGAACTCGTTTATAAGTTGTGTTGCACTTTGCTCTGGACAAAACTCTATATAGGCTTCATCAACAATCACTAATGCTTTACCTACAAGCGCAGTGGCAATGGCTTTTACTTTATCTAGCGGCGTTAAGCTTCCAGTTGGATTATTTGGATTACAAATAAACACTAGTTTTGAACTACCCACCGCGGCAACTATTTCATCCACGCTGGCATTTAATAAAAGCGCTTGTGTTAGGCCATTGATTGCGACGTTGTGTGTATCGGCCGTTACTTTGTACATACCATATGTTGGTAAAAATAGTGCAATGCTGTCTTTTGACGGTTCACAGTAGGTACGTACTAATAATTCAATGCCTTCATCTGCGCCGCGAGTCATTAATACATTTTCGTTTTCAAGCTCGGCATAGGCAGCGTAGCGGTCAATAACCAATTGAGGCTGAGGATCGGGGTAACGATTCAAGTCTTCAATTGTTATTTCAAGGTTTTTAGCATACGGGCTTTCGTTCGCATTAAGCCAGGTTGTGCCGGTTAGTTTTTCACTTTTAGCTGAGCTATACGCAGCAAGCGCTGCAATATTATCAGGTAATAAGCCGCTCTCATTGCTCATTTTTTATTGCCTCTAAACGAATTGAAACCGCATTAGCGTGGGCATCTAGGCCTTCTGCATCTGCTAAGGGTAAAATAGCTTTTGAAAGCTCAGTTAAGCCTTGTTTACTGATAGTTTGTACTGTGTAAGTACGGAAAAAATCAAGTAAATTCAAGCTAGAGTAAGTTGCACTGTAACCATAAGTGGGTAACACGTGATTAGTGCCTGAGGCATAATCGCCCGCTGACTCTGGGGTGTAATCGCCAACAAATACAGAGCCTGCATTCTTTACTTTATCTAAATAAGGAGTGGCATCGCCAAGCTGTAATATTAAGTGCTCTGGCCCATATTGCGCTGATACGTCAAACGCTTGGGCTACTGAATCAACTAGAATAAGTGACGAATTAGCCAATGCCTGTTCGGCAGTGTCTTTTCGGCTTAAGTTGGCAAGTTGACGTGTGAGTGCATCTTGCGTTTGTTCAATAATGGTTTCACTGTTACATAATAAAATAACTTGTGAGTCAGCCCCGTGTTCTGCTTGAGACAGTAAGTCGGCAGCAATAAACTCTGGGTTTGCACGTTCATCTGCAATCACTAACACTTCTGATGGCCCTGCTGGCATATCAATCGCCATACCTGGAATCGTTTGTGCAACTAATTGCTTTGCCATGGTGACAAAGCTGTTACCTGGACCAAAAATCTTATTCACTTTAGGAACAGACTCTGTGCCATAGGCCATAGCAGCAATCGCGCCTGCACCGCCGCTTTCAATAATTGTGGTGATACCACATAATTTAGCGGCATATAAAATAGCCGGGTTAATTGCTTTATCACCTTGTACTGGGGTGGTTAATACCACGGTTTTTGCACCGCTTAACTGCGCCAATACACCTTGCATAATAACCGATGATGGAAGAGGGGCACTCCCTCCTGGTACATAAATACCGACTGCTTCGATGGCTTGATATTTCAGTTCACAGTCAACACCTGGTTGAGTCGATAACTTGATATCTTTTGGTAGTTGCGCTTGGTGAAAACATTTCACATTGGCATAAGCGGTATCAATTGCATACTTAAGCTCTGGGCTTAGCATTTTCTCAGCGGCATTAATTTCATCAAGTGGTACACGTAAACGCGGCTTGGCTCTATTATCGAACTCTTTTGCTAATGCAAGTAGAGCGGCATCGCCTTGCGCATTAACTTTTGCCAAAATAGTCTGGCAAATGCTTTCTACTTTTTCACTTGCTGATACAGCAGGGCGCATAAGCGCCGCTGCTTGAACTTGTGATGATTCCTCATTCCAACGAAGCATTGTTGTTACTCCATCATTTTTTCAATTGGCATAACTAAAATAGAATTGGCACCAAGGGCCTTAAGTTGTTCCATGGTTTCCCAAAACAGGGTTTCACTGCTCACCATGTGTAGGGCAACATATTCATCATTACCCGCAAGAGCCAGTAATGTAGGTTGCCCAGCGCCAGGTAAAATTTCACAAATTTCATCAAGCTTGTCTTTTGGTGCGTGTAACATAATGTATTTGCTTTCTTTAGCTTGCTTTACACCACGTAAACGAGGCATTAGTTTATTGATGAGCGCTAATTTTTCAGTATCTTGTAGTTGAGTGTTTTGGATTAAACAGGCATTTGACTCTAAAATTGTATCACCCTGCATTAAGCCATTTGCTTCAAGCGTTGCGCCTGTAGAAACTAAATCACAAATCGCATCGGCAAGTCCTGCTCGTGGTGCTACTTCCACTGAACCTGTTAACATTACTGTACTGGCGTTTATGCCTTCGCGTTTTAGGTATTGGCTTAAAATTTCTGGGTAAGTGGTTGCTATGCGTTTGCCTTCAAACCAGCTCTTGTCTTGTTTACCAAGTTCTTGTGGCCATGCGAGTGCTAAACGACAGTAACCAAAGTCAAGTTTAGCAAGCTTTGTTACTTCACTCGGTACACCTTGGCGTTCTCTTTCTGCTTGCACTTCAACTAATACGTTTTCGCCAACAATACCTAAATCACATACACCATCCATAACTAAGCCTGGAATATCGTCATCGCGCACACGCAAAACGTCGATAGGCATGTTGGTTGAGTGTGCTATTAGACGCTGCTCACGAAGATTGAGTTTTACACCCAGTTGTTTAAGTAGATCTTGACAATCTTTAGATAGGCGGCCACCTTTTTGGATGGCGATACGAAGACGATTACTATTATTCATTACTCATTTTCCTTTAATTTAAAAACTAAAAACCCCGAGGGAAACCTCAGGGCGAAAATGAATCTTGGTATGTTGATTCGCCAGAGGTTTCCTTTTAGGAACAACCTCTCAGCGAAAGACCTGACAGGTTATTCCGATGAATGATGGTGATGATGTACAACTGTCAGTGAATTAAGCATTTTTATATCCTGTTTAGCTATTCGTTACTATGTTAACGCTTAGCTGCTGTTTGTTTAATAAATTTCGCATTTATAAAAACACATTCACTAACATCATGGCAAGAAAAATATTCTTTAATTAAAGAATATCTTATAACTGCCGATAATAATTAGAGTATTGCTTTATTTATCAACAGCTTTATAGTGATTAAATTACGTTCAATTCAATGGAGGCATGCATGGATATAATGATCCCTTATTTAGGGCCTATTACGCGTTTGACGCTTGAATCTAAAGGGGCTTTTCATATTGCAGGGGTTCAACAAAGTGCCAGTGCCAAAAAAGTAGAGCTAGAAGAGCGGAGAAAAAAGGAGGTAGAAAAACAACATAAGCTGTCGTTTGACGAAAATAAATCGCGCAATAACACCGCTGAAGAAGATGACGACAAACCCCATCTAGATACATGGGCTTAAATAAAGTTTATTGCCTGTCAGAGTATAAAGGTAATTACAAAACCTCCTTCACTTAATTAAGCCCTCGGCTTAAATTCCGTTTAACTCTCTACAAATCACATTAGTTTAAATTTTTACAGCAAGAACACGACTTTTTAGTCATCGTTGAGTGATGAAAATTTACTAGTGCAACTTATAAAACCAATCCCCTTGTTGAACTTTAGAATGTAAATATATGTATACATAATGTTATATTTTGTTTTTACTGTAAATAGGGTTAATTGTAACACACTGTAAATAAAGCACTAAATTTCTTTACTAATACTTTAATTGTAAATTAAATGTTTAATTTTCGTTATGTCAGTTTGCGGTCTATGCTGATCCCTAATCGGGTACAAGGTGTACCGGTTAATACAAATATACTAAAAACTTAAACTTTAACGGAGCGTAAACGTGAATTTATCTAAAATCACAATAGCAACTTTTGCTGCTTTAACCTTGGTTCAAGCAACAAATGCAGTAGCTGCGAATAAGAAGTATCTAAATCAACAACCGACAATTAATAACATGGTGCAATCAAACTCTGCTTCCTTGCTATCGGTAAGTCCAAATCAGTTGATTGGGTTAAGTGTAGGGAACGAATTAGTTGTATTAAAAGAGTTTACTAGCAATAACGGTGAAGTAACACGTCGTTACCAACAAACGTATCAAGGCATTCCTGTTATTGGTGATACAGTCAGCTTAACATTTAATAATGGGATGCTTAAAAAAGCCCATGGCGCCGCTGTTTACAACATTGATGAAGATTTAGCGGACGTTTCAGCTAAGTTGACAAAAAAAGATGCGATTTTAAAAGGGTCAAAAACAGGCATTGCAGCAAAATCAGTCGGCTTGAAAAAACATAACGAGCAATCAAGACTCGCTATTTGGGTTGACGATCAGAATAAGGCGCATTTAGTTTATGAGGTGTCTTATGTTACTTATGGTAAGTCACCATCAAGACCATATCAGATCATTGATGCTAATACTGGTGAGGTATTACTTAGTTACGATAACTTACAACATGCCAATGCAACAGGTCCTGGCGGAAATCTAAAGACAGGCAAGTATATTTATGGAACTGATTTTGACAGTCTAGATGTTAGCCAATCGGGTAATACTTGTACCATGAATAACGCAAATGTGCGTACTATTAATTTAAATGGTGGAACGAGTGGCTCTTCCGCACATTCATTTACGTGTCCTGAGAATACGGTCAAAGAAATTAATGGCGCATATTCACCGCTAAATGATGCTCATTTTTTTGGGAACGTTATTTTTAATATGTATAACGATTGGGTAGGTACAGCACCCTTGAGTTTTCAGTTACAAATGCGCGTTCATTATTCAAGTAATTATGAAAATGCATTTTGGGATGGCAGTGCAATGACCTTTGGCGATGGCCAAAATACGTTTTATCCATTGGTAAGTTTAGATGTATCTGCACATGAAGTTAGCCATGGCTTTACTGAGCAAAATTCAGGTTTGATTTACAATGGTAAACCAGGTGGATTAAATGAAGCATTTTCGGATATGGCTGGTGAAGCTGCTGAATTTTATATGAAAGGCAGCAACGATTGGCTAGTTGGTAAGGATATTTTTAAAGGTAATGGTGCGCTGCGTTACATGAATAACCCTACCCAAGATGGCCGTTCAATAGATAACCAAAGCAACTATTATTCAGGTATGGACGTTCATTATAGTTCAGGGGTTTATAATAAGGCATTTTATAATTTAGCAACCACGCCGGGTTGGGATACGCAAAAAGCATTTATCGTAATGGCTCGTGCCAACCAACTATATTGGAGTGCGGGTGTAGGCTGGGATTTAGCCGGTAACGGGGTGATGGATGCAGCCTGTGATTTAAATTATGACCCAAATGATGTTAAAGCTGCTTTAGCTGCCGTTGGGGTTAATTCAAATCTTAGTTCAGGTAGTGAATGTGCAACAACACAACCACCGACTGACGATGAAGCATTAACCAATGGGGTAGCGCGTACGGGTATCAGTGGCGCTGAAAAAGAGCAACTATTCTTTACTTTAGATGTTCCCGCTGGCGCGACAAATCTTCAGTTCAATACTACTGGCGGCTCAGGTGATGCAGACTTATACGTTAAATTTGCAAGCCGACCGACCTTAAATAGCTACGACTGTAATAGCACAACATCTACTAGTACAGAAAGCTGTAACATAAGTAATGCACAAGCGGGAACTTACTATGTAATGGTTGAAGCATGGAATGCTATATCTGGCGTATCATTAACGGGTAGTTACTCAGGTGATAATGGTGGGGTAACGCCTATCAACAGAACTGAGTCTAATATTAATGTGACTACTAATAACTGGAGTCGCTTCACTCAAGATTTATCCGCAGGGTATAGCACTTTAAATATTAGTATTGCTGGTGGCAGTGGTGATGCTGATCTTTATGTAAACTTTGGTTCGCCTTCAAGTACGTCTTCATATTTATGTAGACCTTACAAAAATGGCAACAATGAAGAATGTACATTTGAGAACCCGCAATCGGGTACTTGGTACATTGATCTTAGAGGCTACAGCATAGCAAGCGGTGTAACACTCAATATAACTGCTAATTAGGCATAGTTATAAAAGGGGCTTAGCCCCTTTTTTTAATGCTTAAAATAAAAGTGAAATGATAAGGAATATTTATGAACTACTTTAAACAACTAGCAGTTATTACTACTTTAACTATGAGTTTTAATTGCTTAGCAAATGAAAATCCAGACAATATTTGGGTAACTATTGATTCAACTGCAGCCCAGCATTATCAACATGAACAAGGTACATTTTTACAAAAAATACCTTTTTCTCACAGAAAATCAAGCCCTATACCAGATGTTGATTTACTCAGTGTACCTAGTAACGCGGTAAATAATTTGAGTGAGTTTATGCATCATAACTACAATCGTTGTGGTGGGTTTGTTGCTCATAGCTCGTTTGAAGAAGCGAGTGATTACGCAAAACAATTAGCGGTCGTTCAAAATAGCCAAGCATTATTAGCTTACAATTATTCTATTGATAATGCGCAGACGGTACAAAGTTTAATTAATGCACAAAGTCCGATTAACTTACAAAGCACAGTAAATTCACTGACTAACTTTAATAATCGTTATTATACCTCGCAAACCGGTGTTGATGCTTCACAATGGTTGCAAAGTTATTGGCAACAAATTGCAACTACCCGAAGTGATATAACCATTGAAAGTTATCAGCATAGCTGGGCGCAATCATCCGTCATTGTAACCATTGCCGGTGCTGAAAATGCAGATGAGATTGTAATTATTGGAGGCCATTTAGACTCGATTAACCAAGCAAATCCTGCACAAGGACGCTCTCCTGGCGCGGATGATAACGCATCGGGTATTGCAGTGTTAACTGAAGCTTTAAAAGCGATAGTTGAAACAAATTATAAACCGCAAAAAACCATTAAAATAATGGCATTTGCGGCAGAGGAAGTAGGTCTGAGAGGCTCTAAAGATATAGCCAGTAGTTATCGTGCGCAGGGTAAAAATGTAGTGGGTATGGTGCAATTTGATATGACCGGCAACAACGGCAGTATCGAAGATATTATTATGATGACGGATTACACAAATAATGCTCAAAACCAGTTTTTAGCGCAGCTTATAGATACATACTTACCCCAAATTAGTTATGGCTTTGACCAATGTGGTTATGGTTGCTCCGATCATGCTTCATGGTACCAACAAGGCTTTGCTGCCTCTATGCCGTTTGAATCAAAAATGAATGATATTAATCCACTCATTCATACACAAAATGACAGTAATTTCGATGCTGATCATGCAATAAAATTTGCTAACTTAGCTGTAAGCTTTGTAGCTGAATTGGCAAAGAATGCTGGTGATGTAACACCGCCAAGTAATAATGAGTTAGTAAATGGTGAGCCAATTTCTGGTATCAATGCCACTGCTAAAGAGCAGCTTATCTATACATTGAATGTACCAAAAGGAGCGCAAAATTTAAGCTTTGAAACCTCAGGTGATAATGGCGATGCCGATTTATACGTTAAGTTTAATCAGGCGCCAACATTAAGCGATTTCGATTGTAAAAGTACGTCTGCCACAAGTAATGAACGGTGTGATATTCCTACAAGCGATGATGGAACTTACTATGTAATGGTTGAGGCATATAGAGCAATTAACAATATTTCTTTGATAGGTAGTTTTGAGCAAGCTGGTGCTTTAGAGCCTATCAATCGCGTAGAAGATAACATTAGCGTAAATACTGGTGATTGGCAGCGTTATGAACAACGTTTAGTTGCAGGCTATTCTTCGCTAAATGTTGCTATTTCAGGTGGAACTGGCGATGCTGATTTGTATTTAAATTTTGATGCGCCATCATCTAATACACAATATGTTTGTCGCCCTTATAAAAATGGCAACACAGAAACATGTACTGTCTCTGCACCCCAAGCAGGTTTATGGTACATAGATATTAAAGGTTATCGTAATGCAAATGGCATTACCTTAACTATTAATGCAGAATAATTAACAGGGGCACACGCCCCTTTATTGGTTAAATTCTCACTCACTTTGGCTTGCCCTTCCTCAACAGCTTACGTAGAATCCCGCTATTATTTTTTACATAGTGATTGGTATTATCAAACAGCTGTTTAGTGCGACCGGGCCTTTGGCTTTATCAATAGATGGATACACACCACGCCAGCCTCAAATCGATATGGCGGTGGCGGTTGAGGATGCATTAAAAACCCGATCTCAACTTGTTGTTGAGGCAGGCACTGGCACAGGTAAAACCTTTGCTTATTTAGCTCCCGCTCTTAAATCTAAGGGCAAAACGATTATTTCAACCGGTTCTAAAGCACTGCAAGAGCAGCTTTATCACCGCGATTTACCCGTATTAGTAAAAGCCTTAGGTGCAGCTAAAAAAACGGCCTTGTTAAAAGGGCGTGCCAATTATTTGTGTACGTATCGACTAACTCAACATGTGGCACACGTACCAACAGACGACCCTGATGTAATGCATCAGCTCGCTATGGTTGCTAAATTTGCCAGTGAAACGCATACCGGCGATTTAGCCGATTGTATTGGTATTGAAGAAGATGCCAAAGTGTTGCCGTATGTAAGCTCAACTGCTGATAATTGCTTAGGCAAAGAGTGCCCAGACTTTCAAGAATGCTATATTCGCAAAGCGCGTTTAAAAGCGGGGGATGCCGATGTTGTGGTAATAAATCACCATTTGTTTTTTGCTGATATGGCGGTAAAGGAATCTGGTTTTGCAGAGCTAATGCCCAATGCCGATGCCTACATATTTGATGAAGCTCACCAATTAAGCGAAATTGCCAGTGACTATTTTGGCGAAACCATGAGCACCAAAAAGCTGGTGGATTTAATTAACGATTTGCGCGCTATTTATCGCGCTGAAATTCCAGACATGCTGCAATTAGGCAAAAGTTTAAATAAGCTTGAAACCAGTGTCGCTGATTTAAGGCTGCAGTTTGGAGTAGATGGCAGTCGAGGTGACTGGCGTGAAAAGCTCAGTAATAAGGTTATTTGCTCGGCCTTACACCGGGTTATTAGTGATTTAGAGTTTGTGTATCAGGTATTAAAGTTATGCTTAGAGCGAAGTGATAAAATAGAACATCCGTTTGAACGAGTATTGGCTTTTAAAGGTCAGTTAGAGCGCGTATTCGATACTGCTCAAACAGGTTTTAGTTACTGGTACGAAACCACGAGGCGCTATTTAACTATTAATATTACGCCTCTGAATGTATCGGCTAAATTTGCTTTAATGATGAAAGAGTCGGGTTCAGGATTTGTTTTTACCTCGGCCACGTTATCGGTCGACAATGAACTGAGCCACTTTAATGCGAGCCTTGGCTTAAAACCAAAGCAAAGTATGATGGTAGATAGCCCGTTTGATTATGAGAATCAGGCGTTGCTGTGCTTACCTCGTTATTTACCACAATCGCATGAAGATAATATGCCCCATGCGATTGTAAAATTAACCTTAGAGCTTATTAAGTCGGCTAAAGGGCGTTGTTTTGTGTTATTTACCAGTTACCGTATGATGCATTTAGTGGCTGAGGGCTTAACTACGCAAATGGACTACCCAGTTTATATGCAAGGGCAAATGTCTAAACGAATTATACTAGAAAAATTTACTCGCCATGGTAATGCGGTATTGCTGGGCACCGCGTCATTTTGGGAAGGGGTTGATGTACGAGGTAGTACCTTAAGCTGTGTTATTATAGATAAGCTGCCATTTGCTGCACCTGATGACCCTTTATTACAAGCTAAAATGCAAGATTGCCAAATGCAAGGGAAAGACCCGTTTGCACATATTCAATTACCTCAAGCGGTGATTGCCTTAAAGCAGGGGGTAGGTCGCTTAATAAGAGACAACAAAGATAAAGGCGTGTTAGTGATTTGCGATAATCGCTTAGTTACACGCCAATATGGACAAGTATTTTTAAAGAGTTTACCGCCAATGCGCCGTACACGTAGCTTAGAAGATGCCAATACATTTTTAAAACATATTAATTGAGTACAAAAATGATCAAAAGTAACATTCTCGCCCTAGATGCCTCTACTGAAGCATTATCAATTGTTTTGCATTATCAGGGTAAAACATTTCATCATTTTGAAGAGTGCCCGCAGCAGCATAGCCAAAAAATTCTGCCACTTATTGATGAGCTACTTGGTAAAGCCGGCTGTAAATTAAAAGATTTAGACGTAATAGGATTTGGCCAAGGGCCAGGTAGCTTTACTGGCGTGCGTATAAGCGTAGCCATTGCCCAAGGTCTTGCGTATTCAACTAATTTACCATTAGTTGGGGTATCTACTTTAGCAGTCATGGCGCAACAGGCGTTTGAACAGTTTGGTGCTAACGATGTTTATTCTAGTATTGACGCGCGTATGGGAGAAATCTACTTTGCTCAATACCACGCAAAAGATGGATTGATGACACTTAAAGGCGAAGAGCGAGTATTCAAACCTGAATTGTTAGATGCAACTTTGATAGATTCAAATATCGATGCTGCAGCCGTGGGGACTGGTTTTAAAAGTTACCCTGATGCACTAACGCCATTTAATAATGTAACCATACAGCCTGAAGTAACCTTACCGGATGCACACTATATGTTGGCACTCGTAGAGGCGCAGTACCTTGCAGGTAAGGGTGTAAAAGCCAGTGATGCACAACCAAAGTATGTGCGTGATACGGTAACATGGAAAAAATTACCGGGCCGTGAATAAGATAAACACGGTTGTTTGCAAATTAAGCGATTTTAAATCATAATTTAAAGTATGTTGTTGGTTGGAGAAGCGCTGTGTCGCTACCTATAAGTTCAGGTTTTTTTACAGGTGATATACCTGCTAAGGTGCGTTCTACTTCGGTAGTTCCGGCGCAGCCTGAACGAGTAATAGAGCAAGCCAAATCACAAAAATCTAATACCGATTATGTCAAAAGCAGCCCAGAAGGGCTTGAACTTGCTAAAGAGTTTACAAAAGCGAACAGCAAAGATACCCAATACAGCCAAACTATTTACGATCAACCCAGTGCTCAAGTAAGCAAAGCGATTTCTACTTATACTGAGTTTGCTAATTTAGAGCGAAGAGCTGAAGTTCAAAGCTTAATTGGTGTTGATATATACGCTTAGCTAAGATTAAAAAAAAACAAAAAAGCCCGAATGAATCATTCGGGCTTTTTTAATTTCATTACTGAGATTATTGTTCTATGTAACCAATCAATTTTTTAGCTATATCGGTATTATTTTGAGAGCCAACAAAGTCATCACTATTTTTGCCATAAGCAAATACTTGTACATCAGACGCTGTGTGACCGCCTGTTGTCCAACCTGTAAAGCTTAAGTCATTAATAATGCTTTTAACGGCCAAATTGAGCGTTTTTAAACCCATAGCTTTGGCTTGATTAAGCTTAATTTCGTTTTCAGCTGTAAACTCAATACTAGTATTTTCCTGCCATACCGCTTTAAGATTATCTGACTCCATTAGTAATTTGGTCAATGTGCCCGCAGTGGCTTTTACACCTTTGATGACATCTGTTTCCCATTTATATTGGCCATGTGCACCAATAGTTAAACCGCCTGTTGAGTGGTCTGCCGTGATCACTAAAATAGTGTCTGGGTTGTTATCTACATAGGCTTTAGCCGTTTCGATTGATTTAGCAAAGTCATCCATTTCAGCCATTGCACAGGCAATGTCGTTTGCGTGACCACACCAGTCAATTTGGCTGCCTTCAATCATCACAAAAAAGCCTTTATCATTTTGCCCATCAAGCAAATCAAACGCTTTAGAAGTTAACTGCTTTAGTCTTGTTGGGTTTTCATCAAGAGCAAACGGTAAGCCTTTAGGTGCATATAAACCTATAGCAGGCACTTGAGTGATTTGACCAAGGTTTTGAATATCATCGCCATATTGATAACCAGCTTGCTTAAATTCGTCGACTAAGTTTCTGTCATCACGAATAAAGTATTGAGTACCACCGCCTAACATTAAATCTACCGGTAATTTACCTGCAATTTTATTGTCAATGTAGTCATTAGCGATATCATCGTAGTTTCTTCTTGATTCATTATGTGCGGCAAAACTTGCTGGTGTTGCATGGTTTATTTGTGAGGTAGCTACTAACGCTGTTGTCATTCCTTGCTCTTTTGCAATTTCTAGCATGGTTTTAACAGGCTTTTTAGCTGTATCGACGGCAATAGCGCCATTATAACTTTTATGGCCGCTGCTAAGTGCAGTTGCACCTGCTGCGCTGTCTGTAACATAGGTATGGTCATCTGGATACGTGTGCGCCATGCCTTTTAATATGGTATCAAAAACGGTCGTTTCTATTTCTTTTGTTGTTGGGTCATCTTTGTAGTATCGATAAGCGGTTGTGAAAGCGGGACCCATGCCATCACCAATCATATAAATAACATTTTTAGGCGCTGTTTGAGCAAATGCTCCTGTTGTTGTACATAAAAGCGCTAATAAGCCGAACTGTTTTTTCATTGTGTGTACCCTTTAAGTGTACTTATTTTAATAGCGACTATTATTGTATACTGATGACCAGATAAATAAATGAATATGTTATGAAATCTCGCAATTTAAGTGTGTGCTCTTCTAGCTCGGTTCTATTATTTGTGTATTAACTCTTGTATGTTACTGCTATAACCAAATAAAAAGTAGAGGTTTGCATTGCAACCATTTTCTGTCAAAGCTAACGACTTAGATATACATGGCCTTAAATTTGGAGACGGTGAAGAGGTTGTTATTGCGCTTCACGGTTGGTTAGATAACAGTGCTAGCTTTGCACCTATGCTAACTGACGTACCGTCAAATCAAACATGGTATTGTATTGATTTTGCAGGGCATGGACTATCATCTTGGCGAAGCCCTCAGGCACATTACTACTTTATTGATTATGTGGATGATGTGTATGCCTTAATCACAGCGCTTAAATTAAAAAAGGTACACTTGGTCGGGCATTCGATGGGGGCGATGGTCGCGGGTTTATTTGCGAGTTGTTTTAACGAGTATGTTAAATCCGTTTCTTTTATTGAAGGAATTGGCTGCGTTACCACGCAAGCAAATGAAGTCGCTTCGCAACTAAGAAATGCCATACTTAACAGGGCACGGTTAACGATTAAAAAATCAAGGACATATACTTCTAAAGAGCAAATTTATCAAGCGCGTGCAAAAACAACTGATTTAAATGATGAACTAATTGCGTTGCTGATGGACAGAAATATAAAACAAATGCACAGTGGGTTTGAGTTAACAACTGATCCTAAGCTTAAAAATCACTCAGGTTTTCGATTTGATGAAGCGCAATGTATTGGTGCAATAAAAGAATTAATTGCACCATGTCAATTAATATTAGGTGATAAAGGTTATCCATTTGTAAAACAAAATTTAGACAAGTATAGTAAATATTACAATAACTTGAGTGTAATAGATGTGCCCGGTGGACATCATTGCCATATGCAAAGTAGTGGGCTATGTTTTGAACACATTCACGCATTTATGGTGCAAAGTAGTGCATGTTAATTGTATATTACCGATAAATGTGGGATTATCTCTAGATTAGAGTATTTGCTCAATTGTGAAAGTGCCTTACTTAGATTAAGGTTAATAAAAATATAATTATAAACAGGGGCTAAGAGTGGAAAAAATCTGGCTTAAGCGCTACCCAGAAGGTATGCCTGAAACAATCGATCCTGAGCACTACAACTCGTTACTCGAAGTGTTTGAAAAAAGTTTTAATGAATACAAAGATTTACCTGCATTTACAAATATGGGTAAAACATTGTCATACAACGAAATAGATGCAGCAACGAAACGTGTTGCCGCCTATATTCAAAACGATTTAGGGCTAAAGAAAGGCGATAAAGTCGCTGTGATGATGCCTAACTTGTTGCAAACCCCTATTGCTATTTTAGGTATTTTACGCGCAGGGTGCGTTGTGGTTAACGTTAATCCACTTTACACCGTACGTGAGCTAGAGCATCAGCTAAAAGATTCTGAAACATCGGCAATATTTATACTAGCTAACTTTGCTGATACGCTTGAAAAAGCGCTGCCTAACACTGACGTGAAACACATTGTGGTTACCCAAGTAGGTGACATGATGGGGGGTCTTAAAAAGCATTTAGTTAATTTTGTAGTTAAGCATTTCAAAAAAATGGTGCCAAGTTACACGTTACCTAACACGATTAAATTTTGTGATTTATTAAAAGCTGATCCCAATGGTTACACACGCCCAGACGTCAATCTAAGTGACTTAGCTTTTTTACAGTACACAGGTGGAACTACCGGTGTATCTAAAGGCGCAATGTTGAGCCATGGCAATATGGTAGGCAACCTTGAACAAGTGTCTGGTTGTTTAGACAAAGTTCTTGACCGTGGTAGTGAAGTGGTTATTACCGCACTTCCGCTTTATCATATATTTGCGCTAACAGCTAACTGTTTGGCATTTATGAAATACGGTGGTTTAAACGTTTTAATTACTAATCCACGTGATATGCCTGGATTTGTAAAAGAGCTGAGCCAGCATAAATTTACTGCTATTACAGGGGTTAATACTCTATTTAATGGTTTATTAAACACTCCTGGTTTTTCTGAACTTGATTTTAGTCACCTTAAAATGTCATTGGGTGGCGGTATGGCGGTACAACGTCCTGTTGCAGAAAAGTGGCAAAAAGTGACCAATACTAAATTAATGGAAGGCTATGGCTTAACTGAATGTGCTCCATTAGTAACAATTAGCCCATATGATTTAGAGGCATATAATGGCTCTATTGGTTTACCTGCGCCAAGTACAGATATTAAGTTAATGCTTGATAACGGTGAAGAAGCGGCTAAAGGTGAGCCAGGCGAGCTATGGGTTAAAGGCCCTCAAGTTATGCTTGGTTACTATAATCGCCCAGACGCAACCGCTGAATGTTTAAAAGATGGTTGGTTTGCAACCGGTGATATTGCGACGTACGATGATGAAGGTTTCTTCTATATTGTTGACCGTAAAAAAGACATGATTATTGTTTCAGGCTTTAATGTTTTCCCAAATGAGATTGAAGAAGTGGTTGCAATGCACGAAGGTGTATTAGAAGTTGCTGCAATTGGTATTCCTCATGACATTAGTGGTGAACAAGTTAAAGTTTTTGTTGTGAAAAAAGACCCTTCTTTAACTGAAAAAGATATAATAAAACATTGTCGTGATAATTTAACTAATTATAAGGTTCCTAAACTCGTTGAGTTTAAGGATGAGTTACCCAAAACTAACGTGGGTAAAATTCTCAGAAGAGCCTTAAAAGATTAGCAACTATAAAAAAGCCGACATATGTCGGCTTTTTTATTGTAGGAGACTCAGTGCACTACCAATTGATCCAAACCCAAAATGAGCTAAATACGTTTGTAGAACAAATAAAAAACAAACCCATTCTTGCTATTGATACCGAGTTTATGCGCCGCCGTACTTTGTATCCCGAAGTTGCACTCATTCAAGTTTATGATGGCGAACATTTAGCACTCATCGACCCGCTTGCAGAGCTTTCCTTATTTGATTTTTGGCAGATACTTAAAGATCCAAACGTGTTAAAAGTACTTCATTCTCCTTCTGAAGATATTGAGGTTTTTCAAAAATACGCAGGTTTTGTTCCTTATCCATTGTTTGATACTCAGTTTGCACTTCAGCTATTAGGCGAGGGTAACTGTATGGGGTTTGCCTTAATGGTAAAAACCTTGTTGAATATTGAAATTGATAAAAGTGAATCGCGTACCAATTGGTTACAACGTCCTCTCACTCAAAAACAACTTGAATACGCTGCGGCCGATACGTTTCACTTACTGCCCTGTTTTGAGTTAATTATAGACAGCATTAGAGCAGCTGATTTATTCGACATTGTGATCAATGAAAGTGAATTAGTGGCAAACAAGCGTGCTTTTCAAACACCAGATGAGCTACTTTATAAAGAGATTAAAAATGCATGGCAGCTTAAGCCGCATGAATTAGTGGTACTTAAAGAGTTAGCTGTGTGGCGAAGAAATAAAGCAATTCGAAAAAATCTAGCGCTTAATTTTGTTCTTAAAGAGCACAACATGACTGAAATAGCTAAACGAGGTCCTTCAAGTTTAAATGCCTTGAGACAAATTCCGGGTGTTGAGCCTATTGAAGTGAATCGTTCAGGGGTTGAAATTTTAAAGTGCATTGAGCAGGCTAAAACAGTTCCACATGAGCAGCACCCACAAGTACTAAAACGTTTAATTGATTTTCCTACGTATAAAAAAGTAGCGAAAGAAATCAAACAAAAAATTACGAAAGTTGCTAAAGAGCACAATATACCAGAAGACGTCATGGCATCTAAAAAGCAAATTAATCAGCTAATTAGTTGGAATTGGAAGCTAACAGATGAGCAAAAATTAAATCACATAAAGCCAGATTTACTCAGTTCATGGCGCTATGACTTTGTTAAAGATGCTCTAAAAGAGTGGGATAATTAAAGTCATAAAGGCGAGTGATAAACAAATAAAAAGGGCGCTTAGCGCCCTTGTTTGTTATTTCTTTTCTTCGTCAGGTAATGTGACATTGAGCTCGAGTACGGCTAAATCGTCTTCATTTTGATCAAACTGAACTTGAACCGCATCGGCGCCTACATTTACGTACTTACGAATGACATCTAATATATCTTGCTTTAATTGCGGCAAGTAATCAGGTGTACCACGCTGAGAACGTTCGTGCGCGACAATGATCTGCAATCGCTCTTTTGCTAATGACGCACTGTTTTTCTTTTCTGAGCGGAAGTAGTCAAGTAAAGACACATTAACCTCCAAATATCCGTTTGAATAAACCCTTTTTCTCAACATCTAAAAATCTAAATTCAACCGTTTCACCTAATAAACGACTGATCGCATCGGCATAAGCTTGGCCTGCGTCAGATTCGCTATCAAGGATAACGGGTTGTCCTGAGTTAGATGCACTAAGTACTGCTTGAGATTCAGGTATGACACCTAGTAAGTCGATGGCTAAAATGTCCTGGATATCTTCAACAGATAGCATTTCACCTTTTGTTACACGATCTGGATTATAGCGTGTTATTAGCAAATGCTCTTTAATGTTTTCTAAACCTTCTTCGGCGCGTTTAGATTTACTGTGTAAAATTCCTAGTATACGATCAGAATCTCGTACTGATGAAACCTCTGGATTAGTGGTTACAATTGCTTCATCAGCAAAGTACATTGCCATCATTGCACCGGCTTCAATACCTGCCGGAGAATCACAGACTATGTAGTCAAAGTCTTCTTTTAATTCATTAAGTACACGTTCAACACCTTCGCGTGTGAGTGCATCTTTATCGCGTGTTTGTGATGCAGGAAGTAAAAATAACTTCTCTACACGTTTATCTTTTATGAGTGCTTGGTTAAGGTTGGCTTCGCCATTGATTACATTAACGAAGTCATACACTACGCGACGTTCACAACCCATAATTAGGTCTAAATTACGTAAGCCGATATCAAAATCGATGATAACAGTTTTGTAGCCTTTTAGTGCTAAGCCTGTACCAATTGCTGCGCTTGATGTTGTTTTACCAACACCCCCTTTACCCGAGGTAACGACAATTATTTTTGCCATGAGATTTATCCTTTAACCAAAGCTGAAATTTCTAAAGATTCATTTTTTTGTTGTATTTGAACTGCGTTACCCCAGTGTTCACCTTGCAGTGAGTCACTGATCCAGTAATTACCATTGATTGAAACGAGTTCTGCTTCTAATTTATTACAAAATATATATGCGTTTTCTAGCCCTTTTGCACCGGCAATAGCACGGCCGCGTAGAGTTCCATAAATGTGTACATTACCATCGGCAATCACTTCTGCACCATGGCTTACTGCACCTAACACCACTAAATCACGGTCTTTGGCGTAAACTTGTTGGCCTGAGCGTACTGCACCATTAATAATTTGTGCTGGTAAATACACGGTTTTTTCAACCACTGACGTATTAGGCTCTACTCTTGCGGGTTCACTCTTAACGTCTTGTGAATAGTTTAAAACAGATAACCCTGCAGCTTTTGCTTGTTTGTGTTGCTCATCCGAACCATTACATACACCCACCGCATTAAAGCTCATGCGTTCAATAAGTGATTTTAAATGAACAAAGTCGATTGTGCTGTTTTTTACTTCAATTAAATTAACGACAATGGGGGCACCCTCAAAGAATTTTGGGGCTTGGGCTATTTTTACATACAGTTGTTCTGCTAGAAGGTTAATATCAGTACTATAAAGATGTAAAACTGATAACGTAAAAAGGTTGCCTTTTAGCTCAAAAATTTGGTCCGACATAGATGCTCAACTGGATTGTCTAGTTAGCATGTAACTTTATATAAACCTAGGCTGAACAAGGCTTTTATTAAAGTTTCCACACTAATTTTTATAACTTATTATTATTGCCATGTTATAGTGTGTAGCACTGTTAAGCAAGATTTTATAGGGCCATAATGCTAACTGCGGTATATAAAAGTAAGAAAAAAGCAGATACTTTCTTATTTATTGAAAAAAGAGACGATTTTAGTAAAGTTCCGGAACCTTTAATGGCCATGTTTGGTCAACCTCAGTACGTGATGATCATTAACTTAGCTAAGCGAACTCAATTAGGCGTAGCGGATTTAGACACTTTAAAACAGTCGCTCAGCGACCAAGGCTATTATTTACAAATTCCGCCACCAGAGGAAAACTTGCTGAGTCAATTAAGAAAACAAAATGGAGTAGATAGTGATTAAAAAATTAGCAGTTGTATTGTGTGGTGTATGTTTAAGCTCATCGGTGATGGCAAAAACCCAAGCTGAGTTTCAACAATACCTTACTAATTTAAAGCAAGAGGCAATAGCTAAAGGCTACGATACTCAGTTAATTGAGCAAGCATTTGCCACTGCATCTTATAAAGAAAAAGTGATTTCTGCAGATAAAAATCAGCCTGAAGTAAAAGAAACACTGGAAACATATTTACCAAAACGTGTGCCTCAATGGAAAATTGATCGTGCGCGTAAATTATATAAAGAAAACCAAGAAGTTTTAGAGAAGGTCGCAAAAGACTTTGGTGTTCAAGCACGCTTTATCGTGGCTATTTGGGGCTTAGAGAGTAATTTTGGTGCCATTCAAGGTGGCCACAACGTGATTTCATCGTTGGTAACACTGGCATTTGATGGACGCCGTGAAGCTCTATACAAGCGCCAATTATGGGCAGCACTGGATATATTAAAGTCGGGTCATATTACGCTTGATAAATTTAAAGGCTCATGGGCAGGTGCAATGGGGCAAACTCAATTTATGCCAACCTCATTTAATGCCTATGCTGTAGATTACAACAATGATGGCCGCAAAGATATTTGGACAACCAAGGAAGACGCGTTTGCCTCTATTGCTAATTACTTAAAGCAAGAGGGTTGGAATGACAACTTAACCTGGGGTCGCCAAGTTCAATTACCTGCTGATTTTGACCAGCAGTATATTTTAAAACGCGGTACTAAAACACGTAAGCAATGGCTTGAATATTGGAACAATTCAGAGCGCTCACTCGCTGATTGGCAAGCATTAGGGGTTCGTCGTGCTGATGGCAGCGATTTACCAAATGTTGCTGTGGATGCTGCACTAGTGATGCCTGATGATGTAAATGGGCGCATGTATTTAGCATACGACAACTACAAGGTATTTATGCACTGGAATCGGTCATATTACTTTGCAACTAGCGTGGGCTATTTGTCAGATAGAATTGCTTACCCAAAGATTTAAGCTAAAGCAAATAACTAAAAAAAGCCGCAAATTGCGGCTTTTTTGTGAGTTACATATCGACTAAATTTCTTTTTTAAATATTTTATCTTTTAGGTCAATGACTTTGCCAATCCCTGAACCTAGTTTCATTAGCTTATTAAGCTGCTCAGGAGTTAAACGTTGTAATTCTGAGGACCATTTAGTTACTGTTTCAAGTAAGTTATGGATTTCGCCCATTTGTTTTTGAGCATAAATTTCATCGTCGTTACTTGCTTCGTCTAGTAAGTTATCTCGGAGTAAGCTCAGTGTAGGCTCAACTTCACGTTTTTTGCGCTCTTCGAATACGCGATTTGCCATATCCCAAATATCGCCTGCAGGGGCATAGTACTCTTTTCTATCTCCTGGGATATGCATTACTTTGATCAGCTGCCAAGATTGTAATTCTTTGATCCCCATACTCACGTTACCGCGAGAGATACTTAGCGCATCAGCGATTTGATTTGCCGTCATTGGATCTTTAGTAATAATCAATAAACCACACATTTGTCCAATGGTGCGATTAAATCCCCAGCGGCTGCCCATCTCACCACAATGCATTACAAAGGCAAAGTTTTTTTCTGATAATGTCATTGTTACAAGTTTCAAAAATAAATGAAATCTATGCTAGCACGCTGGTTAAGTATGGCAAGACTTAAGCTGGGATAAAAAACCACGTTTTACGACTAATGATTGATATAGATTAATATTTAAGCATTTATAGTGAGGTATGTTGCGGGTATGCAACATAATCTTGCTGTTTAACGCCCTTGTTAAATAGCATAAACTTTTTATAAACGATGGAATGACTATGAAAGCAGCAATAAATACAGAATATAAAGGCAAGTTAGCGATCACCGATTTACCTATTCCAGAAGTAGGCCCTAACGATGTCCTAGTAAAAATAGCCGCTTGTGGTGTGTGCCACACTGATTTACACGCATGTCATGGTGATTGGCCGGTAAAACCAAAAATGCCATTAGTACCTGGACACGAAGGTGTTGGTGTAATAGAAAAACTAGGAAGTAATATTAAGCACTTAGAAGTGGGCGATAGAGTAGGCGTACCATGGCTATACAGTGCATGTGGCCATTGTGAGTTTTGTTTAGATGGACGCGAAACCCTTTGTTTATCGCAACATAATACTGGTTACTCTATTGACGGTGGGTATGCAGAATACTGTTTAGCTCATGGTGACTACATCATCAAAATACCGGAAGGTTTAGGTTTTGCTGAAGCTGCCCCCTTATTTTGTGCGGGCGTAACAACGTATAAAGCTTTAAAAGTGTCTGGCGCTAAACCAGGTCAATGGGTTGCTATTGTCGGTGTGGGTGGTTTAGGGCACTTAGCAGTGCAATATGCAAAAGCAATGGGCTTTAATGTTATTGCGGTAGATACTGGTAAAGAGAAAATGGCGCTAGCTAAAGAGTTGGGTGCTGATATTACGCTTGATTTTAAAGAAGTGGTGCCCAGTGAGGCCATTTTTGAGCAAGTAGGTGGCGCGCATGCTGTTGTTTGTACGGCAGTATCAAAACCAGGTTTTGAACAAGCTTATAAAAGTGTTCGCCGAGGGGGGAAATGTGTATTGGTTGGATTACCGCCTGAAGACATGCCATTGCCAATTTTTGACACCGTATTAAATGGTGTTTCAGTGGTTGGCTCTATTGTAGGTACGCGCAAAGACCTGCAAGAATGTCTTGAATTTGCTGCGCAAGGCAAAGTAAAAGCCATCATTGAAGAGAAAAAACTTGAAGATATTAATGAAATTTTTGATGACATGCTTAAAGGCGAAATAAACGGCCGCATAGTTGTTACGATTTAATATTAAGTTTTTACATGAAAAAAGCACGGTATCTCAATTGAAATACCGTGCTTTTTAAATTATTAAACTATTAAAGTGTGTAACTAAAGCTTAGCTTTGCATTACGTTCTTCACCTGGCATTCCGCCTAAAAACATGGCTTTAGAATAGTATTTTTTATTAAACAGGTTATTAATGTTTAATTGCATCTGCCAGTTGTCTGCTTTATAGCTAACCGCAGCATCATATACGGTATAAGCCGGTACGTAGCCATTATCAATACCAAATGAACTTGAGTTAGTACTACGCTTATCAACAAATGTTAAGCCTGCGCTTAAATCTATTGCGTGCGGTAATTCAAACAACGCTGCTGAATATGTTACCCATGAACTAGCTGTTACATAAGGCACCCCTTTTTGACGAGTATCATAGCTGTCACGATTTGGGTTGGTTTTATCGCGGGCGTCTTGATAAACACCGTTGATATTAACTTTCCATTGATCGTTCAAATAAGCATTTAAATCAATCTCTACACCTTTTGTTTGTTCTTCACCATCAAAGAAGCTCTCTACTACATTAGGTGCTGACACGCCGGCTTCATAAAGAGGGTTGGCATATTCTAAATTAGTACGCGCACTTTCAAATACCACAATTGATGCCAGTAATTGGTCATCAAATGCTTTAAAACGAAATCCTAAATCATTACTAACTGATTCTGAGTCGTCTCTATCGGCTTCATTACCGGCAACAGAGCCAAGAACACTGTAAGCTGTGCGCCCTTTAGAGTGATTTAAAAACAAAGCCATATCAGCGTTTACTTGATAAGTAGCACCTAGGTTATACGTTAAACCACTGTCTGAGGTATTTGCTTCTGGCGTTGGATTTGCGCGGCTTTGACTATAACGAGGGTCAACACCAAAGTGCTCGTAACTTTGTTCAATACGATTATGAGCAACACCAATACGAGTAGTGATCTTATCGTTAATGTAAGCAACATGTTGAAGGCCTACACCCCATGCTTGTACTTTTTTATTGTAATCACTGGTTTTAAGCGGATCATAATCAGCAAATTCATCCGCAGGCCAATTTGGCTGGCGTATATCAAAAATATACGGTAGTGCACCTTGATAAATCACTTCACCGTCTTTGTTTTTAATAACCTTATCGGCATCATAGATGGAGTATTGTTTAAAACGAATATCTCGGTCTTCGTAGTTGGCATTAACCAGTAATTCGTTTTCTATATTACCGAGCATAAAGTCATAACGTAAATCTAAAAAGTATTGCCATGATTTCTCATCTGCTTCTACTTGGCGATATTCTTGGCGTCTGGCCGCAAATGGGTGTAATACATTATCAACAACTAACGGTGCGCGTGGATCTTGGTTAATTACACCACGTCGGTTCCAATACACATAATTATAAGCACCTGTTTGGCGAGCAAAGCTAGAGGTGTAATTACGGTACTGTAGCTGTTGATTTAAAAATAAATCATCACTAATGTAATAATTATGCGCTAATTTGAAACGCAGCTCTTCACCTTCGTTATCCTTTGCCATCGGTGATATTATGCCATTGGTACCAAAGTTAAAGGGTGTTAAACCATCATTGCTTGCTAAAGAGTTAGCTAGTTCATTTCGTTGTACTTCACTCAATTGTAAGCCACTTGCTGTAGGGTCATTAACTAAATCGGCGCCTGATACTTCTCCTGCAGTTAAACCGTTAACCGATTCACTGTTAAAAATACGAATAGGGTGGCCAATAGAATCTACTGCAATAGCATCTTTAATATATGCCCCAGACAATACAAAAGATTGCTGGTCATTAAGCACATATTTTAAAGACGAGTAAATTTCATCGCGCTGATCTTTTAAATCACGAAAGCCATCGCTAGAGGCGGTTTTGGCCATAACCCGATAAGCTAAATCGTCGGTTATTGCATTAGTGCTATCAAGTGCAAGCGAATAACTATCCCACTGGCCAATATCCATTTCTAGGGTATGTTGCTCGTTAAACTGTGGTTTTTTTTCAATCAGGTTGATCACACCACCGGCACTACCCATACCATACAGTCCAGTTGCAGGACCCTTTAACACTTCAATCGATTCAACATTGGTTAAAGAACGAGTAGGGTTAAATGTATTGCCTAAGCCTGCTCCGCCATACATGCCATCGTAAGTGTAATTAGCGCCCAAGCCACGAATAACTAAGTTGTCACCAATGCCATAGTTATTACCCGCTTGAGTTAGTCCACTCACATTGCGGATCACATCCTGAAGTCTATCAATACCTTGTGATTCAATCAGTGCTTTATCAACAATAACCACCGGTGCAGGAGTTTCCATTAGCGACATGTCTGATTTAGTTGCTAAACCTGAATTCATCACCACTCGGTTTTGTTGCTCGTAAACGCTAATTCGTTCAATATCTGAATTAACTTGTGACTCGTTAGCCATTGCTAAACTTGCGTTTAAGCACGCTAGAGTGAGGAGAGAGTATTGAAACCTTTTCATAAACTGATAACCATTCGCATTTGTTAATTTGCGCGAATGATAATGGTTATCATTTTAAAATTAAATAAAAAGTTCAATTTTTTTTACTTTAATAGGTACGTTTGCTTGATTGTTATTCAATGTGATTTAAAAGTAATCATATTTGAAAATTTCAATGGAGTATTACAGTAGATAGTTAGTTTAGCGGAAAGATCTTTTGAATAAAATATCGATGGCTAAACGAGCAGATTCGCTAAATTTGCTAAAAAACTGTTAAGGTTGAGCGCAGCTCAACCTTATAGAGGCGTTTTGGGTTTACTGTTTGTAAACCACACCCGCTTTCATAACGAATGGGATCTGCTCTAGTGTAGAAATGTTTTTTAATGGGTTAGTGTTTACCGCTATAATATCAGCTGCAAAACCAGTTTTAATTTGCCCTAGTTGTTTATCAGCTTTTAATAATTTAGCACTATTAATGGTCGCGGCTTGAATAGCTTGTAATTCACTCATACCAAATTCAACCATACGGGAAAACTGTTTGGCATTATCACCATGCGGGTAAATAGCTGCGTCGGTTCCAAACACCATGTTTACACCCGCTTCAACCGCGCGTTTAAAACTATCGCGTTGTTTTTTTGATACCAGACGTTCTTTATTTAGATTTTCTTCATCCACGCCATTTTGTTCACCAAAGCTTAGCGTATATTCGGTATTATAAATATCCATAGACAGCCAAGTTCCATGCTCTTTTGCAAGCGCGATTGCTTCATCGTCTAAAAAGCTAGCGTGCTCAACACTATCTACACCGGCTTTAATTGCCGTTTTAATACCGTTAGTTCCATGTGCGTGAGCGGCAACAGGTAATTCACGCATGTGCGCTTCATCAACAATGGCTTTCATTTCTTCAAAGACGTATTGCTGTATGCCGACTTTTGTTCCTTTAGAGAATACACCGCCTGTGGCGCATAGTTTGATTGCATTAGCGCCATATTTTATATTTTCACGCACTTTAATACGCACAGCCCACGGGCCATCAGCAACGCCGGTGGCAGTATATTTCATCTCTGGAGGTAAGCGATTATTATCGCAGTGCCCACCAGTAATGCTCAAAGAAGGCCCTGCAGCCCAAATGCGTGGGCCGATAATATCACCTGCATTCACACCGTCTCGCACCGCAATAACACTGTAGCCCTCAGCACCTAAGTTCCTTACTGTAGTAAATCCAGCTTCTAAGGTTTGCTTAGCAAAATAGCTGGCTTTAATGGCCATTCGCGGAACAGATTGCCCTAAACGTTCACTTCGAGACACGGTTGGATCGCTGGTTAAATGTACGTGCATGTCCATTAACCCAGGTAACAGGGTAAGCGTTGGTAGGTTTATCAGTTCATCATTACTGCTAAGCTTGGGCTTTTTATTAAATTGGATTTGGCTAATAACACCGTTATCTATGGCAATCAACGGATTAGACTTAAGTTCGCCTGTTTCAACATCTAGTAAAGCTTTTGCCGATATATAGGTTGTGGCTAGTGTACTTGCACTGGTTAAGCTTATTAATGCGATTGATAGAGTCAATAAATGTTTTTTCATGTTTAAGTCATTATAATTATTTTCATTCACTTGAATGTAGCAACCATGCGCTATTGAGTAAATAATGTAGCGACGAATAGCATTGACCGTAATTGCTTTATTTAAGCTATTTAAAACCGCATAATTGGCGGGTAAAAACTAACAAGGATCTTTATGAAAGTTATTAAAATAGCACTGGTTGCCAGTAGCGTTATGTTTGCCTTAAGTGGTTGTATGAGCACCAGCTCACAATTAAACACAAATCAGTCAGTCGCACCTGTAATAAGCGAATTATCAGCCGAGCAGCAATTAGATGTGCTCGTTGCTCAGTACTACGATGAATCATTAGCTCTTAATCCATTAAGCGCTACTTATAATGGCCGCCATGAATTTGATGATCAATTTTTGCCTGAAATATCGCAGCCTAATCGCGATAAAAAAGCCGCATTTTACAAAAAATATCAACAACGCTTAACGCTGATTGATGAATCACAACTGACCGGTCAAGCGCTACTGAATTTTGAAGTGTTATCCCGAGATTTAGCCCTCAAGCTTGAGGGGATGCAATATAAAAATTATTTGTTACCGATAAATCAAATGTCGGGTGCGCATAATACCTTCGCCGGATTCGGTTCAGGGCAAAGTGCTCAGCCTTTTAATACTGTTGCCGACTACCAAAAATTTATCAAGCGTGCAGATGGTTTCGTTAAATGGCTTGCAAGTGTTGAACAATCAATGGCGCAAGGCGTTAAAAACGATGTGGTACTGCCTATGCCATTAGCAAAAAAATTACTCCCGCAATTTAAAGCGCATGTTGTTACAAGCGCAGAAGATTCTCTCTTTTATTCGCCCATTAAAGCCATGCCAGACTCTTTTTCAGCTGATGAAAAGCAACAGTTAAGATCGCAGTATACAACATTGATTTTAGATAAATTAGTGCCTGCATATCAGCGAATGAGCGATTTCTTACTTAACGATTATATTCCTTATGCCCGCGATTCTGTTGGTTATGCTGATTTACCCAATGGTAAAGCGTGGTACGACTACCAAATAAAGAAAAATACTACATTAAGTTTATCAGCGGATGAAATTCATGAGATTGGTTTAAGTGAAGTGGCAAGAATCTTAAGTGAGATGAAAACGGTTAAAGACACCGTAGGATTTGAAGGAGAATTATCAGCCTTTTTTAACCACTTACGTGACTCAGATGAGTTTTATTATAAAACAGCCGATGAGTTAATTGCCGCCTATGAACAAATTAAAGTAAAAATAGACGCTCGCTTACCAAAGTTATTTAATATTGAGCCTAAGGCTCCTTATGTTGTTAAAGCGGTTGAAGCCTATCGTGCCCAATCGGCTGCAGGAGCGTCGTATGCAGGGCCTGCTCCTGATGGTTCGCGCCCAGGTATATTTTATATCAATACATACAACTTAAAAGCACAGCCTAAGTTCTTACTCGAAACGCTGTCTATTCATGAAGCCGCTCCGGGGCATCACTTTCAAATTGCGCTGCAACAAGAGGTGCAAAGCTTACCTGATTTTCGTAAATTTGGCGGCTACACGGTATTTGCCGAGGGCTGGGCTTTATACGCAGAAAGCCTAGGCAAAGAACTGGGCTTATTTACTGACCCGTATATGTGGTACGGGCGTCTTAGCGATGAGCAGCTAAGAGCGATGCGATTAGTGCTTGATACAGGTTTTCATGCCAAAGGTTGGACACGTCAACAAGGCATTGATTACATGCTAGCAAATTCTTCAATGGCAAAAAGTGATGTTATCGCTGAAGTTGAGCGCTATATCGCATGGCCTGGGCAAGCATTATCGTACAAATTGGGTGAGTTTAAAATTAAAGAGCTCAGAGATTACGTCCACCAGCAATTAGGTGAGCAATTTGATATTAAAGCGTTTCATACGCAAATATTGATTGATGGTGCATTACCTATGCCTATTCTGGAGAAAAAAATTAAACGTTGGGTTAAATCTCAGCAGTAATAAAATCGCGCGAAGCCATGCAGATATTAGGGATTGGCTTTGCGCGCTTTGCTGCAATACGTTAGAATGCGCGCTCTTAAAAGGGGCGAGAACACCATGTTTGATCAACAATTAGCAAATACCCAATTTTGGCTTAGCAAAAGCCTGAATGAAATGAACCAACAAGAATGGGAAGCCATTTGTGATGGATGTGGAAAGTGTTGTTTAAACACCTTTATTGACAGTGAAGACGAAGATGACTTTACTGCTACCGATCAGCTAAGAGAAGGCGAGCAACTTATATTCACTAATATTGTTTGCCAATACCTTGATAACAATACCTGTGGCTGTAGTGAATACGAAAACCGCCAAACCTTAGTCCCTTCGTGCGTTAAGCTCACTAAAGAAAACCTAAAAGACATCTTTTTCATGCCCCAAAGCTGTAGCTACCGCCGACTTCATGAAGGGCGCGGTTTAGCAACGTGGCATCCGTTACTTAATAACGGCGATAAAACTAAAATGCATGAGCTAAATATTTCAGTCAAAGATAAAACAGTAAAAGATTGTGATGTAAAACTGGAAGATTTTGACTTGTATATTGCCGAGTGGCCAACCAAGGATTGCAACTAGTGAGTAAGTTACAAGCAAGTATTGGTTTAATAAACCCTAAAAGCCCAACCAATGTGGGTGGTGTATTACGCGCAGCAGGTTGTTATGACGCCAAGCAGGTGTTTTTTACCGGCAACCGTTATTTAAATGCACAAAAATTTCATACTGATACTAAAAATGTGGTGCAACGTATTCCATTAACCGCCATCGACAATTTAGCATCAGTTAAGCCACAAGACGCAAAAGTAGTGGTAATAGAGCTAATTGAAGGTGCCACTCCTTTACCCGAGTTTACTCATCCTGAGAACGCATTTTATGTGTTTGGTCCAGAAGACGGCTCTGTGCCTAAAGACGTTTTAAAATGGTGCGACGAAGTTGTGTATATCCCAACTATAGGTTGTATGAATTTAGCGGCAACTTGTAATGTTGTTCTTTATGACCGACTCGCGAAATTGGGCGGAATTCAAAGCAGCGATGAAACCATTATTTCCTCACGCGATACTAATAATAAAATGAAATGGAAAAAACAACCTTAATATACACAATATAAGCGTGAACAGGACGTGGTAGCTTTGCTCGGTTTTACTTATTCTTACATGGATGTAAGCTAATGGAATAGCGCAGGAGCAGTTATCGAGCCCACCACTAATTTACCAACCTCGCACCACGATTAAATCGCCCCCAGTTTAAAAAAATATTAATCCGCAAAGCATCAACAGATCCTAGTTAAATGTAAATAAAAGTAACTAATTAACTTAAAAAATAAGCAGTTCGTCTTTTTTTAACTCTATAAGTGTAAAAATATGTAATTATAATGAAAAAATAATAACTACAAGGTTTTACATTTTATGCATAGGGTACGTTACTTGTTTTGCTGTTGTTGGCTAATGTTACTAAGCATTCCGCTAACAGGCTGTTATTCAAAGCCTGCAGCTTTAGATCCTCAAGTAGCAAGTACTGGTGAGTCGTTATCCACGATAGCTCAAACCACAGATGTAATTTTTTACGACTTACAGCTAGTTGTCCTGCCCAGTAAGAAAAAAATTTCCGGCATAGGTAAAACCATGTTTCGAGTGCTGAAAAAAACGCAGCAAGTCGAACTCAAGCTCGATAGTCGTTTCTCTATTGAAAATGTCACTGTTGCTAAGCAATCAGCCAATTTTAGTCACCAGCAGGGCGTTATCATTATTGATTTGTATGAAGCTAAATACCCAGGTGAAGTTGTCGAGGTTGCCATTAGCTATTCAGGACACCCTCATGAAGCTACTAATCCCCCATGGAGTGGTGGCTTTGTATTTAGCCATACTGCACAAGGTGAGCCTTGGATAGCAACAGCGGTACAAGGCGAAGGCTGTGACTTATTTTGGCCTTGCAAAGATCACTTCAGTGATAAAGCCGACAGTACGCGTATTCGTGTGACAGTACCTACGGGGTTAAGTGTTGCTAGTAATGGTGTACTTAAAAAAATTATGCCATTAAAAAATAATACAACTGAATTTGATTGGTTTTTATCTGAGCCTGCGAGTGATTACAATATTGCGCTAAATATTGGTCCCTTCGAACGTATTCAACAGCAATATAAAAGTATTAACGGCACGCAGGTACCTGTTGAATTCTGGGCATTACCTGAAAACAGCCACAAAGCCACTATGCTACTCAATGATGATGTATATCAACAGCTCGCATTTTTTGAATCTGTATTAGGGCCTTACCCTTGGGGAATGCAAAAATTAGGCTTTGTAGAAACACCGCATCTGGGTATGGAACATCAAACCATTAACGCTTATGGTAAAGGGTATACCCGCGATCCAAGTGGCTATGACTGGCTTATTCAGCACGAGTTGGCTCATGAATGGTTTGGCAATTTAATGACCCATGAAAAACTCAACGATGCGTGGTTACACGAAGGCTTTGGTTTCTATATGCAACCAGCTTACAGCTTATTTAAATTTGGTGAAGCTGCTTATAACCATGCTATGTACACCGCGTATTTAGGATTAAAAAATTGCCATCCTATTGTTAAACAAGGGAAAGTTACTTCTAAAGAAGCGTTTAATGCAGATATTTATGGTAAAGGTGGTTGGACGCTTCACACTCTGCGATGGCTAATTGGAGACGAGTTATTTTGGCAAGCTGCCCGAGAGTTAGTATATGGTCAAACGCAAACAGCTAATTTGAGTTACCCAATCGAGTCGCGTTATCGCAGTAGCCAAGAGTTTATTAATATTGTTAACCGGATCACGGGCGATGATTATACGTGGTTATTTGATGTGTATTTAAAGCAAGCCGCGTTACCAACCTTAACCATGGATCGTACCAATACAGTCGCTTATTTAAGCTGGAGTAACAGCGAAAAAGATGGCACAGCGTTTAAAATGCCGGTTCCTATTTCTATAAACGGGAAGTTGACAACTCACACTCCAGTGGATGGACTGATCACTATCAATGCCAAAAAAAGTGACATTATCGTTATCGATCCACAGATGAAGGTTCTGCGACAGTTACCCATAATTAGTCAATGCCAGCAACAAAGCTAAGCTTATATAGCTTAAATTACAACTTGTCATGAGTTTAAGATTTAACCAAATACCGTTCTTTTTGGATTTTAAATCTCATTATTTATTATTATTTTTAATTATTAACCTCGCCTGAACAATATTTGCTAAGACTTTCAGTTAAAAATTTGTTAAAAAGGCAGTGGTAATAATGATTAATTCTTAAGGTACTTATGTTTAGCTCGCTAAAATTCACCTCCAAAATCACCATCGCTGCGTCATTAGTGTTAGTTTTAGTGTTAGGTGTTTTCACTATAAATAACTATTTTTCAATGCGTCATCAAACTCAAGAGCAGTTGTCGCTGGTGCTAGAGCAAAACTCAGAATCGGTTTCTAAAAACATTGCAAGTTGGCTCAATAATAAATTGGCGATTGTGATCTCTATCGCAAAAACATATCAAGATAACGATACGAAGTCTTTAACGCTTTCGCAATTAAATACCGCTGAGCTTGCCGGGGATTTTAAAAATACCTACATAGGTAAATCATCGGGGACATTTATTTTAAATGATCAAAGTGTTGTGCTCCCCAGCGATTTTGATGCTACAAGTCGCCCTTGGTATAAATTAGTAGAAAATAAAACAACAACGGCTTTTACAACCCCTTATATTGATGTGACCACCAACGAACTGACAATTTCAGCCGTTGCGCCTATTAATAGTAATGGTCAATTTAAAGGGGTAGCGGGAGCAGATATTGATATGCAAACCATCGCTGAAATTATTGGCGATATTGATTTCTTGGGACTCGGTTATGGCTTCTTACTTGATAATAAAGGGCAAATATTAAGTCACCCTGATAGTAAATTAAATTCAAAAAAAGTCGCAGATTTGATTGGTAAAAATGCACCGTTAGCAAGAGAATTTACAGAGTATCAAGTAGCGGGTGAAACCTCGCTGGTATCCTTTACTAAGATTCGTGGTATTGAAAATGTTGATTGGTATCTGGGTGTAGTAGTCAATAAAGATAAAGCGTATTCAAGTGTCTCTTCGTTTGGTCAAAAGGCAATTGTCTTTTTAATTATTGGTATTTTAGTGATTGTTGCATCACTGGAGTTTTTACTGCGTTATTTAATGCGACCTATGTATCGTCTTAATGATGCTATTAGAGATATAGCACAAGGTGAAGGCGATTTAACTTGTCGACTCAGCGTTGAGAACGATGACGAGTTTGGTCAGTTAAGTAATTCATTTAATATTTTTATAGAAAAAATTCAAAATTCAATTGTTCAAGTTAAGTCTTCAACACAGTTGCTAGAAACCGCGGTTGCTAAACTGGTTACCCAAACAGATTCAACATTAACTATGTATGACGACCAAAGTGAACGTACCAACAGTGTGGCATCTGCAATTAACCAGTTTTCAGCCACTGCAACAGAAATTTCAACTAGTGCAAGTAATGCCTCAACACTTGCTAAAGATGCTGATCAATATTGCGCTAAAAATCAGCAAACACTAACGAATAACGTTTCGAGCATTCATCAACTTTCGCAAAATATAGAGCAAGCACAAGAAACAATTAATAGTTTAGATTCACATACTGCTAATATCGGTAATGTACTTGCGGTAATCAAAGGCGTGAGTGAACAAACTAACTTGCTTGCTTTAAATGCGGCAATAGAAGCGGCACGTGCAGGTGAAGCGGGAAGAGGGTTTGCCGTTGTTGCTGATGAAGTCAGGCAATTAGCACAACGTACTCAGCAATCAACGCAAGAAATTGAAAATACGGTAATTGAACTACAAAAAGGCTCAAGCTCTGCCGTTGAGCTGATGAAAACCAGTTTAGAAGAAAGTGAAAAAAGTGTTCAGCAAGCTGATGCAGTTGGCGATGTAATGAAACAAATAATTAGTGCGATAAAGCAAATAACCGACGCTAATCATAGTGTGGCTAATGCTACTGATGAGCAAAATCAAGTTGTTAAATCATTACATTCAGATATCCATGTTATTAGCGACCTATCGATTCAAGGTCAATCTAACCTTAACCTCACTTTAGAAGAGTGCACTAAGCTCAAACATCAATTCAGTGACTTAGAGCGCATGGTTAAAAAATTCAAAGTATGAGCAGTAAAACAAAAATAAATAAACCAAACTGGCTCAGTTTAATCAATATTGATAGTGTTTATAGCTTTGATAGACAACGCCAAGCGTTTTCGTTATTTACCATGATAACGATTGCCTTGGTGTTAATTACCTATTTAGTGATTATAAACCATCGCATTTATGAGCCCATATTAACTGCCTCTTTAGTGTCAGTTAATTTAACAATTGTAGGATGCATTGTTTATTTTATAAAAACTAAACAGCTTAATGCTATCGCGTTAATTACCTTGATGATTGTATTTGTGATGTGCTTAGCTTTAGTATCCACCGGGGGTAAAGAAAACACCGCGTTATATTGGCTAATGTTTTATCCTGTAGCTGTATTTGCCATACTGGGTGTAAAACTTGGCGCATGGTTAAGTAGCGCCATGTTATTGAGCTGTATTGTTATGTTGTATGGCCCCGATATGGGGCAGGTTATGTATGGTGAGGTAGAAAAGACCCGTTTTGTTGCTGCATTTTCATTAGTGCTGGTGTTTTCTTTTATCGGTGAGTATTTTCGTCACAGAAGCCACCTTGCCATTGCAGATATCACCTTAGAACAAAAACAACACGCCTATACAGATCAGCTTACAGGCGCACCCAACCGCCGTTTTATTACTTCACATTTTTTAAAGCTTGCTGCTTCACGGCCAGCGCATTATTTGCCGCTGTCTATTTTGCTCATTGATTTAGATAACTTTAAACAATTAAATGATACCTACGGCCATGATTTTGGCGATACCGTATTAATAGAGTTTACTAAATTATTAGAGTCGCAATTTTCTGCAACCGCCCTTAAAGCCCGTTATGGTGGCGAAGAGTTTGTGGTTATTTTACCGCAGATGACCACCATAGAAGCCAGTATTTTGGCTAATCGTTTTAGAGAATGCGTGCAACATCATGTAATATTAACTGATAAACAACAACGAGTATCGTTAACTTGTAGCATTGGCATTGCACAAGCTAATCATATTGATGACTACGACAGTGCATTAAAACAAGCCGATGAGTATTTATATCAGGCAAAATCACAAGGGCGCAATAAAGTCATATTTGCGCATGGCGAGTATGTCAGTCAATAAGCTTATTTATGTGCATGATCCTATGTGTAGCTGGTGCTGGGGATATAAGCCTACGTGGCAAAAACTTGAATCGGCTCTAGCAAATATTCTGCCTATAGAATATAGAATCGGAGGTTTAGCTGCTGATAGCGACCAGCTAATGAGTGCCGATATGCAGTTGCAACTACAAGGCATATGGCAAAACATTAGCAACCAATTAGGCACTGAGTTTAATTTTAATTTTTGGCGAGAATGCCAACCGCGCCGTTCTACTTATCCCTCCTGCAGAGCGGCTTTAATTGCTCGTAGCTTTAACAAAGAGCCACAGATGATTGACGCTATTCAACAAGCGTATTATTTAAAGGCGCAAAATCCATCGGATGAAGACGTGCTTATTAAACTATGCGAAAAAATTGGTTTAGATCCCTGTTTATTTACTCAGCAGTTACACTCTAAGGAACTTAAGCGTCGCTTTGATGATGAGCTTAACTTTGTTCGCAGTTTACCTATTCAAGGTTTTCCGTCGTTAGTATTAATAAAAAACAATAGCGCATACCCCATTGCTATTAACTACACAGATTGGCGGCAAACGCTAAGTGAAATACAATCTTACTTATAAAATTTACACTTCAAACATTACCCCTGCACTTTAAATTCGGCCAATAAGGCTAATTTATTACCGCTGTCATAAAAGCGACTTTTTTACGCAACACGCTTGTCATTTTTAATCTATACACTTTTGCTCATTGAAACTATCTCGCTTTAAATTGTTTTTTAATAAACAGGCTAAAGCGACTAGCAAATCCGATAATTAACGAGCAAAGGTGTATACGATGAAAGGCGTTAAACCATTAATTTTAGCTGGTATTGTAGCCGCAAGTGCAGCAGTCCACGCCAATGATTTAAACACGGTAATTGATAAAAGCAGCGAAATTAATAATTTAGCTGCGCAATCACAAACGAAAATAGACAAGATTGCAGATTCAATGCAAGGGCGTTTACAGCAATTCAAAACCCTAAATAAAGAAATAGATGGTTTAGCCGTTTATAACGCACAGCTTACAAAACAGTTAAATAATCAAATAGAAGAGATGGAATCGCTTAATTTATCGATGGATCAAGTATCGATTATTGAGCGCCAAATAACCCCTTTAATGCTTCGTATGATCACTGGGCTTGAACAGTTTGTTGCCTTAGACGTGCCGTTTTTAAAGCAAGAGCGAAAGCAGCGTCTTGAATCATTAAGTGCAATGATGGAACGCGCTGATATTACATCAAGTGAAAAATTTCGTCGTGTCTTAGAGGCTTATCAAGTTGAGGTTGACTACGGACGCACTATTGAAGCGTATACCGCATTGCTTGATGTGGACAATAAAGAACGTGAAGTCGACTTTCTGCGCATTGGTCGTTTAGAGCTAATTTACCTTACCCGCGATGGCAAACAAGCAGGTAGTTGGGATCAACAGTCACAGTCGTTTGTTGCACTGCCTGATTCAACCATTAGTCAAATTAATAAAGGGCTTCGCATTGCTCGCAAACAACTAGCCCCCGATATGTTAACACTGCCAATTCATGCTGCAGAATAAGAGGTTTACCATGAAATTATTAACGAAAATGACAAAAATGGCCGTGTTTGCAGCCAGCTTAGGTTTTTCAGGTGCGATGTGTGCCGCTGAACCAATGAATTTGGATGCTCTATTAAAAACGTTAGAGCAGGGTAAATCAGCGCAATCAGAACAAAATAAACAACGCGAACAAGAATTTGTAGCACGTCAAAATGAACAAGTGCAAATGCTTAAAAACACCCAAGCTAAACGAAATCAGATGCTTAGCGAGTCAGAGCGTTTAGAAACGCAGTTTGAAGAAAACGAAATTAAATTGGCTAATCTGACCGATACTTTATCAAAGCGTATGGGGTCATTAAAAGAGCTATTTGGTGTGCTACAACAAGTTGCTGGAGATTCTAGCAACAAGTTTGCAACCTCGGTGGTATCGGCTCAGTTACCTGGGCGTAGTACTTTTATGGACGAATTGGCGCAAAAAATGGGTTCTACCTCAAAGCTTGCGTCTATTGAAGATATCGAAAAGGTTTGGTTTGAGCTACAACGCGAAATGACCGAACAAGGAAAAGTAAGCCGCTTCAATACTGATGTAATTGTTGACGGTGGCAATAAAGTACAAAAAGAAGTGGTACGTGTGGGTGCATTTAACCTTATTAGTGACGGTCAGTACCTAGAGTATACGCCTTCTACCAATACCATTAGCCAGCTTACTCGCCAACCAAGTAGCCGCTTTACTGCGACTGCGGCTGATTTGCAGCAAGCAAACACCGGTGTGGTGCCGTTTGCGCTTGACCCAACGGGTGGTTCAATTTTAGGTTTGTTAGTACAAGCCCCTGATACCAGCGAGCAAGTTCATCAAGGTGGTACAGTTGGTTACGTTATTTTAGGCGTTGGCTTATTAGCGTTATTAATTGCGTTAGAGCGTTTTGTATCGCTCCTGCTGATGGGTGGAAAAATCCGTCGTCAATTAAAAGACGATACAGCCCGTGATGATAACCCGCTAGGGCGCGTCATGAAAGTGAAAGACCAATATCCTAATGTAGCGTACGACACGCTTGAACTTAAGTTAAGCGAAGCCATTTTACGCGAAATGCCAAAAATCACCCGTAATTTAACGCTTATTAAAATTATCTCTGTAGTAGCGCCATTGCTGGGCTTACTCGGTACGGTAACTGGGATGATCAATACCTTCCAAGCAATTACTTTATTCGGCACTGGCGACCCTAAACTAATGGCAGGCGGTATTTCGCAAGCCTTGGTTACTACGGTATTAGGCCTTGTTGTTGCTATCCCTACGGTGTTTTTATACACCTTATTGAATACTCGCTCAAAAGGCTTACTGCTTATTTTACAAGAACAAAGTGCAGGTATTATTGCCGAGCGAAGCGAGAAAGGAGCTTAAACCATGGTGCTATTGATTGATTCAATCAATGCTATCCGTGATTTTCTCGACACGGGTGGCCAAGTTCTCTTGGTCATTGCCGTGTTAATTTTCGCGATGTGGTTATTGATACTCGAGCGATTTATGTACTTTTTTAATGGCTATCGACACTACAAAAAAGACGTTAAAAATACGTGGAAAACTCGTAGTGAACGCAACAGCTGGAATGCAGAGCAAATACGCCAGGCCATGGTGTCACGCGCAAGTATGCGATTAAACGCAAACTTACCACTGATTAATGTGATGGTGGCGCTGTGTCCACTATTAGGTTTACTCGGCACAGTTACAGGGATGATAGAAGTCTTCGATGTAATGGCTATTACTGGTACAGGCAGCGCACGCTCTATGGCATCGGGTGTGTCAAAAGCAACCATACCGACAATGGCAGGAATGGTCGGTGCGTTATCAGGGGTGTTTGCCTCAACCTATTTACAGCGTAAAGCAAAGCGTGAAGTTGAATTGTTGCAAGACACTATGGTGTTAGACCACTAAATAATTATTGAAAAGCGGTGAACATAATCACCGCTTGTTCTAGGAGAAGTAAAATGAGAGCCCCATTAGGTAATTTATTCCAAGAAGATGAAGCAGAAGAAATAAACATGACTCCTATGCTGGATGTTGTATTTATTATGCTTATTTTCTTTATTGTTACAGCCTCGTTTGTAAAAGAAGCCGGTATTGATGTAAACCGCCCTGAAGCGGCAACTGCTGTAAAAAAAGAGCGCGCTAACATATTAGTGGCTATTTCAGATCAAGGCGAAATTTGGATCAATAAACGTCAAATTGATGTACGTGCTGTACAAGCCAACATTGAACGCTTAAAAGCTGAAAATCCACAAGGCAGTGTGGTTATTCAGGCCGATAAAAAAGCCACTACAGAAACCTTGATAAAAGTGATGGATGCCTCGCGTGCAGCGGGTGTATTTGATGTTTCAATAGCGGCTCAAGAAGGGTAACGAGTGATGCGTTATGTACTTGCGTTAATTATAGCGGGTGTGGTGACCTTTATGCTGTTTTTAGGTATGCAGGCATTGATCACCGGCGGAGAAGGCGCCATGACGGAGCCTGCAAAAGGGAATGTATTAGATTTTGTCCGTTTGAAAAAAGAAGAAACGGTACAAAAAAAGGAGCGTAAACCACAAAAGCCACCAACACCTAAAGAGCCACCACCGCCAATGGAATCGCCACAAATGCAAAGTAGCGACAACAACGCTGCTAGCAACAACTTTGATTTTGCTGCCAATGTCGATGCTGATGTAAATCTAGCGGGTGGATTAGCGTTAGAAACCAGTGACGGTGAGTATTTACCGATAGTAAAAGTGGCACCGGTATACCCAAGGCGTGCTTTGTCGCGTGGTATTGAAGGGTATGTCATTGTTGAGTTTACAGTGACCAAGCAAGGCACAGTGAAAGAGCCACAAGTCATTAAAGCCGAGCCAGAGTCACTGTTTGACAGAGCAGCGATGGATGCGGCCCTTAAGTTTAAATATAAACCGCGCGTTGTTAATGGCGAAGCTGTTGAAGTAGCCGGTGTGCAAAATAAAATTTCTTTCCAAATTAATGGTTAATTCTATTAAGTAAGTAAAGAGTGAACGTGAGGCAATTATGAAATTAAAACTAACAACCAAGCTATTAAAGCTTAGCATGTTGTGCACTGTTGCAATCAGTGCCAGCATTGTTACACCAAGTGCATTGAGTGTACTTCCGAGTGTAAATTTGACGACAGTACAGGCTGCTGAAAAGCAGAAAACAACACGAGTTCCCGCACTGCGTGAAAAGGTATACAGCCAATTAGCTCGCGCCCAAAAACTTGCGGATGATGGCGACAGTAAAGCGGGTTTGGACGCGCTTGACAGTATACAAGCGCGCTTATCAAGTATGAACTCTTATGAAATTGCGATGATGCATAACTTTTATGGGTTTATTTATTACAATGAAAACGACCTAGTTAAAGCGATTGCCTCATTTGAAAAAGTGATTGCAGAAGATGGCATTCCAGAGACATTGCGTTTGAGCACAACATTCAGTTTAGCGCAGCTTGCAATGGCTAACAGCGACTATGAAAAGGTGATCGCATTTTTAGATAAATGGGATGTCATTAATACAAAGCCAAAAACTGATGCATATTATTTATTAAGAGCGCAAACCTACTATCAATTAAAAGACTATGAGCAAGGCCTGAGTTACATTACCAAAGCCATTAACTTAAGTGATAGCGAAGGCAAAGTACCAAAAGAAAACTGGCTGGTACTGCAACGTGCTATGTATTACTCACTTAACCAAACGGATAAAGTAGTCAGCGTACTTGAGCGTATGGTAAAGCTATACAACAAACCTGAGTATTGGGTGCAATTAGCCGGTATGTACGGTGAAACTGGGCAAGAAAAACAGCAGCTTAGTGTTTTAGAAGCGGCTTACCAGCAAGGATTTTTAACCTCTAAATCTGACCTAAGACAGCTTGCACAGGTATATTTATATAATCAGCTTGCTTACAAAGCCGCCAGTGTAATGAGTAAGGCAATAGAGCAGGGCATTGCTGAACCAACAGCTAAAAATTATGCCTTTGTAGCCGAGGCCATGGTACAAGCTAAAGAAGATGCTAAGTCGATTAGTTACTTTACCAAAGCTGCAGAGCGTTCACAGCATGGGAAATACGACCAGCGCTTGGCTGAAGTGTATGTAAACACAGAGCAGTATGACGAAGCAGCTGATGCAGCACGAATGGCACTGGATAAAGGCGGCCTTGATTTTGAATCAAATGCGTTTGTTGCTTTAGGAATGGCACAATACAATTTACAAAATTTTGATGCATCTATCCTTGCGTTTGAACAAGCTGAAAAGCACAAAAAATCGCAACGTTTAGCCCAGCAATGGATCAAATATGTAAAACGCGAAAAAGTGCATGCGCAAACATTAAAAACAGCACTGCTTTAATTTTTATAGTGCGATTATTAGCTCTTAATTGACGCACTAAAAACCATTTCATAATTGCACTACTCAAACCACACTAACATTTAGTTTGTGTGGTTTTTTTGCGCGCACTTTTAAAGCAACCAATTGATTTTTAATTAATTAACATTGTCATTTTATGTTTATTAAAGTGTAACTTCATTGTCATAACACTCCCGTATTGTACTTCGTATTCGATAACTCAAGTGACATTAATGCATGAGTATCGTGCCTTAAAGTGACTTAAGTTATTACTTAAAGCGCTAACACAATAATTAAATACTTTTACGGAGTGAACAATGAAATTATCTGGCTTATTCAAAATCAGCTTAGTGGCTACAGCAATAACACTTGCTGGTTGTGGTGGTGGAGATATTAACGTTACACCTACGACAGTTGATAACAGTGTAGACAATTCAGTGACTAACCCAGGTGGTGATAATGGTGGCGATACATTAAGTTGCGCCACATACACATTAGATGGAGCTACATTTACAGGTGAAGCAGAAGGCGTAAACTGTTTATACAGCCAAGCATTTGCAAGTAATGCAAAAGAAATTACTAGCTCTTTTGTTATCCCCGCGCTAGATGATGGCGGTGCCCATGTATTTGAAGGTGCTTTATTTATAGGTGACGATATAGACACATCTACAGGCGCTACTATTGATGTTAATGGCCCAACATTGTCTATTGAAGCAGGCGCTACCATTGCGTTTACCAAGCCAGAGAGTTTTATTCGTATTGCTCGCGGTGCAAATATTGAAGCAATTGGTGAAGTAGATAAGCCAATTATTTTCACAAGTATTAAAGAAGTTGATGGTGATGATTCAACAACCGCTCAAATTGGGGATTGGGGTGGCGTTCAGGTAAATGGACGTGGCCATTCTATTCGTTGTACAGCGACTGCTGCGGCACAAGACATGTGTAACCACTCAGCTGAAGGTATTGTATCTTATTACGGTGGTAATGACCCGCAAGATAGTAGCGGTATATTAAAGCACATTGTTATTAAGTATGCAGGATTTGGCGTTGAAGGTGATGAGCTAAATGGTTTAACACTAAATGCTGTTGGCTCAGGCACAACCATTGATTATGTTCATGTACATAATGGTTTTGATGATGGTATAGAGCTCTTTGGTGGTAGCGTTAATCTTAAACATATTGTTGTTACTGATACTGGTGATGACGGCATTGACTGGGATGAGGGTTGGAAAGGTTACGGACAGTACATTCTTGTACGTTCAAATGAATATGGAAATCATGGATTTGAAACAGATGGCGCAAAAGTAGATCCATTATCTGCAGACGCACAAGATTTAGTAACGACTGTTTCTAACCCAACTATTGCTAATGCAACCGTTGTTACTACTGGTGATCAAGGTGCTGAAGGGCGTCGTACTGGTGCCGGTATGGAAATGAAAGAATGGGGTAAAGCGCAATTAGCTAATATGTTGTTTGTAAACTCATCATCTGTAGATGGTGCTGGCTGTTTTGATTTATATAATGAAAAAGATAAATCAGGGGATGCCGGTGTGCATGCCAATGCAAACAACGGTGATATCGCATTTGTGAGTTCAATATTTGCGTGTGGTAAGAATTTTGAAGACGTAAACACTCCTTTAACAGGTGCTTTAGCAAGCTTTGATATCAATACCTGGTTTACTGGTGGCGAAAATAATCAGCTGATTGGTTTTGCTGATTTTGCAAATGTGCTTGGTGCTGATGGTGTTTCAACTGCAGCAACTATTACAGATTCACAAGGTACTGCGGTAGCTACAACAGCGAAAGACATGAGTGAAGTTGACTCTTTCTTTACTAACGCAGGTTATATTGGTGCACTTAAAGAAGGTGAATCAAGTGAATGGGCTGATTTTGTAGCCGCATCTTTACAACGCGCTAGTAATTAATCTAGACCGGCTCTAATTATAAGGCGCTATGGCGCCTTTTTTAAGGGAATTTTAGGTTTAGAGGATATAAATATGAAACATCAAAAGCAGTTTAAAACTAATCTAATAACGTTATCTCTGCTCTCCCTTTTTTCTTCATTTAATTCTTTCGCTGAACAGGCACAAGAAATAATCAATGAAGAAGCGATAGAAGAAGTTGTTGCAACAGGTACACGCCTTAAAGGCAGTGCTAGTGCCGTAATTGATGAACGTAAAAATCAGGCATTTGTTGCTGATATAATGGGTTCAGAGCAAATATCTAGAACGGGTGATAGCGATGCCGCTTCGGCACTTCGCCGTGTTACTGGCTTATCTTTAGTTAACGATAAGTTTATTTATGTACGCGGTTTAGGTGAGCGTTACTCAAGCGTGCGTTTAAATGGCGCAGTTGTTCCAAGCCCAGATCTGACCAGAAATGTAATACCACTTGATATTTTCCCATCAAGTATTATTGAATCTTTAGCTGTTCAAAAAGCCTATTCACCTAATATGCCTGCGGCTTTTGGTGGTGGTGACGTTAATATCAGGACGAAAAGCATTCCAAGTGATACTTTATTTAAAGTTGAGATTGGTGCTAGCTATAAAGATACAAACGATGAAGGCTACACATACAATGGCGGCAGTGATGACTGGTTAGGTAAAGACGATGGTACACGCGCCTTACCAGGAGCCGTTAAAACGGCGCTAAATACCTATATCAATGGCTTGTCTGATATCTCATACAGAAATATAAGAGATGTGGAGTCAAGACGTCAGGGGGCTGATATTGGTCAAGCAGCTGCAATAGACTTAAATAAAAGTTTATCAAAAGCACTACCAAGAGATTTTGGCTTAGAAAAAGAAAGCTTAAACCCTGATGCAGGCATTAAGGCTGTTTATGGCGACCGATTTGATAACTTATTTGGCCTAGACGGATCTTTTGGTTTCTTAGCATCAGTTGCTTATGAAAATGAATGGTCTAATGCAGAGAAGTTTAGCGCAGTACTTTCTTCTGTTGACGCATCTGAATCTGAATGTTCAAAAGATGACTTTACTTGTTACTCTGCCACAGAGAAAGAAGTATCAACAAAGCATAATATAAAATTAAATAGCTCTCTAAATTTAGGTTATAAAATTGGCGGCCATGATTTAACAGCCACCTATATGATGCTACGGGATACTGAAGATGAAGCTTCTGTTGCGCTTTATCAAGAGCCTTCAAAGTCATTAAGCATTGATGCTGGGCAATTACAGCGAAGCCACCTAACCTCTTTTGAGGAACGTGAACTTGAAATACTTCAACTTCGTGGAATGCACAATTTAGAGTGGAGTTTTCTTGAAGGTGTTGGTGTAGATTGGCAATACACTGATTCAACAGCGACGACGAGTATACCTGGCGAGCTTGAAGTAACGGTGCGTGATGAGTACGCCAATGGCGAATATCAACGTACTTTTTATAATGGCAGTTTAGGTGGCAATCCTTATTTGTATCGATTTGTTGAGCTAGAAGACGATGTAGAAAACTGGGGCGTTAATGTTAACAAAGTTTTTTACTTTGATAACGCCGAAGTTGAAATCGCGGGCGGCGGCTATTTTGTTGAAAAAACGCGTGATTACCGCACAGACTTTTTTAACTATCGCTTCAGCCAAACACAGTCTTTAGACTTAGCACAAAGTGAAGAAGAAGCACTGTCAATTGGTAGCTTCTTTGCTAATGATGCTGTGATCGATTCAACGGATGTAGAGTTATTGTTTCAAGAACCGACAGCCGATGATTACCTAGCAGCGCAAATGATTGATGCTTATTACGGCTCTTTTGATATCACTTTTGCTCAAGATTGGCGTTTAAGTGGTGGTGTGCGTTACGAGGACTTCCGTCAAGTTGCTCTCGCTTTTTCTCGCTCAGCATTCGATCCTGCTTTATTGGCAGATAAATTAAGTGCAGATGCGATAAAACAAGCAAGTGTGATGGAAGATGAGTATTTTACTTCATTATCTATGACATATAGTCAGCAGTCGTACCAAGTTCGTTTTGGCTATGGCAGCACGGTTGTTCGTCCTGATTTGCGTGAGCTAAGCCCTGTTCAATTCCAAGATCCGTTGACTGGTTATCGAACGCTTGGTAATCCATTCTTAGAATCTAGTTACCTAGATAACTTTGATGCACGTATCGAATTTTATATGGACAATGGTGATAACTACTCAGTTGGCGCATTCTATAAAGATATAGATAACCCAATCGAAGCATTATTAACCGAAAGTGACGGTCGTTTTACTCTGCAGTTTGATAATGCAGATACAGCTTATGTTTACGGTATAGAAGCTGAATGGTTAACTGAGTTGCATAGTGATTTATTAGGAGGTGCTTTTTTTACTTCTGGTAATTTAACGGTTAGTGATTCAGAAGTTGAAATTGCAGAAGAACAGCGCGCCGACCTTACAAATCTAAAGCGACGTATGACTGGCCACTCAAAGTATGTTGCCAACCTACAATTGAATTACGATTCGCATGATGGCATGCATCAAGCTTCAGTTATTTATAACGTATTTGGTGACCGTATTTTAGCTGCGGGTGTTAACAACTTTGATGACGCTTACGAACAACCTTTAAACTCGTTAGACATGGTTTATAGTTACTACCCAACGTTTAATACCACATTAACACTTAAAGTTAAAAATATGTTGGGACAAAACTTTGAAGTAGAACAAAATGATGTGTTAATTCGTTCTCAAGAAACGCCTAGAGAACTGAGCGTCAGCTTTAGCTACGAGTTTTAAGTAAAAGCCCAAGGATAGGATTTATAACAACGCCTAACTACTTATTAGCCCTGTATTTTGTACAGGGCTTTTTTATGTGTATGAAAAATATTTAAGTTACAGTTTATTGACTAGTTTTAGTGTGCTGGTGGTGTTAGCTTAAGGCTGTAAAAATTAAATCTCACGCAATGAATTTTTAATTTTTAATGTATAGGCTCCTTTTATGAATCAAACAGTGGAACAAACAATGAAAAAAGTAGGATTAGTCGGATGGCGCGGCATGGTAGGCTCGGTGTTACTCGAGCGAATGGAACAACAACATGATTTTGCTCATATCGACACTACCTTTTTCACCACCTCACAAGCTGGTCAGCTTGGCCCTGAGTTAGCAGGTCCAGCTAAACCGCTTTTAGATGCTAGTGATATTTCTGAACTTGCAAAAATGGACATTATTGTTACCTGTCAGGGTGGCGATTATACCAATGCGGTGTACCCAAAATTACGTGAATCGGGTTGGAATGGCTATTGGATAGATGCGGCCTCTGCCCTGCGTATGAGCGACGACAGTATTATCGTACTTGACCCTGTTAACAAAGATGTGATTGAACAAGGGCTTGAGCAAGGCGTTAAAACCTTTGTAGGTGGTAACTGCACGGTTTCACTTATGCTACTAGCGCTGGGTGGTTTATTTGAGCACGACCTAATTGAATGGGTAAGTCCAATGACCTACCAAGCAGCATCGGGCGCCGGTGCACGCAATATGAAAGAGCTTATTGCCCAAATGGGGGCTATTCATGCAAGTGTCGCACAGCAATTAGATAATCCAAGTTCAGCTATTTTAGAAATTGATAAAATAGTCAGCGAAAAAATGGCATCGAGTGATTTGCCACAAGACCAATTTGGTGTGCCACTGGCGGGTAGCTTAATCCCATGGATTGATGTGCCTATGCCAAGCGGTCAATCAAAAGAAGAGTGGAAAGCGCAAGTAGAAGCCAACAAAATCTTAGGCTCATCTAAACAGCCTGTGCCTATAGATGGTTTATGTGTACGTATTGGTGCAATGCGCTGTCATAGCCAAGCGATGACCATTAAACTACGTGAAGATATTAGTGTAGAAAAAATAGAAGAAATTTTAGCCTCGCACAATGAGTGGGTTAAAGTTATTCCTAATCAGCGCGACATTACCAGTACCGACTTAACTCCAGTTAAAGTAACCGGTACGCTGAGTATTCCTGTTGGCCGTATTCGTAAACTCGCTATGGGGCCAAAATACATTAGCGCCTTTACCGTGGGCGATCAGCTTTTATGGGGTGCAGCGGAGCCACTTCGCCGGATGTTACGAATTATTGTAGACGGTGAGTAATTTTCTAGTTCATCAAGTTAAAGGGTTAGCTAATTGCTAACCTTTTATTGCCTCTTCGAAACATTCTCATATTATTTCTTGCTCAACCCCTTTAGCCACACTATATTCTTAAGAGTGTTTTTAGAGGTTAACTTCATGAATATATCAAAAAAATTAAAGCTCTCCTTTGCATCTGCAATTGCCTTGCCGTTATTAATTATAGCTGCTTTAGTTATTTCCCAAACCAGAGAGCAAGCACTTGATAATTTTTCTCAGTTAAGTGAACGTGAAGCCCGCCAAGTTGATAATGCAATTACTATGTTTTTTTCTGAAATTGCTAAAAACGTGGACTACTTAGCCTCCCACCAAACGATTAAAAATGCCCATGAAAACATAAAAACGCATATGAATGTTGGCACTAAGGTAATGCTTGATCACCCTAACCAAAGTCCGACGGAGCAAGCTGCTTACAGTTTATTTAATCATTTTGGTGAGACTCACCCTGGGCTTGCTTATATTTACATGGGGAATGAACAAGGTGGTTATATTCAATGGCCAATGGGAAACGTAAACGCCAATTATGATCCTCGTCAGCGCCCATGGTACAAAACAGCCAAACAAGCGAACGGTAAAACAACCCGTACTAATGCGTATTACTGGGCTGCTGATGATTTAGTGATTGTGTCCACGGTTAAAGCTATTATTGATAACGGTGAATTAATTGGTGCTCAAGGGATGGATGTTTCATTGGGCGGGCTTACCGATATTATTGCCGATATTAAATTAGGCGAAACAGGTTACTTAATGTTGATTGAAGACAGCGGCAGTGTGCTGGTGGATGTGAAACACCCAGATTACCGATTCAAAAACCTAGCAGATATTGAGGGGGCTAAATACGCCGATTTAGCTAAAAATAGCAAAGGCCTGTTTGATGTAGATATTGATGGAAAACAGTATATGGCCAATATTTATACGTCTCCCATTTTAGGTTGGAAGTTTATTGGGGTGGTAGAAAAGTCTGAGGTAATGAGTGCGGCCAATGCGATGGCGTACACCATTTTAATTATTAGCGCGATATTAATTGCCGTATTTGTTGCGATAGCGAGTTATATTTCTAAACTTATTTCTGCTCCAATTGTTGAGGTGAGCGATGGTTTAACTGAAATATCGCAAGGCGGCGGTGATTTAACCCAGCGCTTAACAATAAAAACCAAAGATGAAACCGCTAAACTAGCCACCAGCTTTAACTTATTTTTAAATTTAATCAGTGAGCTGGTGAAGCAAATCAATGAATGCGCACAAAATGTTAGTAAAACCTCATCGCAAACATCATCACAAGCAGCTCAACTAACAAGCTCTACTAGCCAACAACAACAAGCTTTAGAAATGGCGGCAACGGCTATTAATGAAATGGCTGCCACTGCTAATGAAGTGTCGAGTAGTTGTGCGAATGCGGCCGATTTAGCGGTTCAAACACAACAAGCATCAGATTTAGGGCAATCGGTTATTACTCAAACCGTAGAAAGTGTGGTGCAGCTCTGTGATGTAATAAATAATGCCTCAGCAGACATTACTCAACTCGATACTGAAAGTGAAAATATTATGTCGATTTTGAGCGTTATTCGTGGCATTTCAGAGCAAACTAATTTATTAGCATTGAATGCTGCAATTGAAGCTGCGCGAGCTGGTGAGCATGGGCGTGGTTTTGCAGTGGTTGCTGATGAAGTTCGTGCGTTATCACAACGTACTGCAGAGTCGACCGAAGAAGTAGCATCGCAGCTTGATAAGTTACGTACGATGTCTTCTAAAGTCTCTAAAGACATGGAACGCAGCATAGAAACCACCAATAAAACTGTAGAACTTGCGCATTCTGCGCAACAACAGTTTAGTGAGATCACGGCATCTATTGTTAATATTAGTGATTTAAATACGCAAATAGCCACCGCTGCTGAAGAGCAGCAACACGTCGCTGAAGACATCAATCGAAATGTGACAGAAATTAAAAACTCGGCTGATGAGGTGAGTGATATTGCTGTTAGCACCAGTGAGAATGGCAATGAAATGAGTCGCCTTTCATCGATATTAACTGATTTAGTAGGTAAGTTTAAAGTATAAATAATAGGGCAAGTGCATACTTGCCCTATTCAATCTGCTACTTATTTTTGAGTAATTGTTTTAACTCTGCCAGTTGTGCTTTCAATTCGTTTACTTGGCCTTGGGTTGCGGGCAGTGAGTCTGTATCGGCTTGCTCTTCTCGTGCATTGCGATGCTCTTCACTCATTACTTCTAAAATAGCCCCCACCATCATATTTAAGAATACAAATGCAGTTAAAAAGATAAAGGTTAAGTAAAAAATCCAACTTAATTTGTATACCGCCATGGTTTCGTACATCACGTCGGTCCAATCTTCGAAGGTGGCGATTCTAAACAAGGTAAGCATAGAAATAGAGACATCGCCCCACAGTACTGGGTTTATTTCAGCAAACAACATGCTACCTGTGGCAGCATAAATATAAAAAATCACAAACATTAGCAGCGCGATATAGCCCATTTGCGGGATGGCTTTTATTAGTGAGTTCACTAATAAGCGCAGCTCTGGGATCATAGACACTAAACGTAGTACGCGGAAAATGCGTAGTAGTCGAGCAATAAAAATAGTCGAGCCTGCCGCAGGGTATAAACTACCTATCACTATAATGAAGTCAAATATGTTCCAGCCTTTGGAGAAAAAGTCTTTGATCCCTTTACTGGCAATATAACGAATAACCAATTCGATCAAGAAAAACACTGTGATGCCTATATCCATCCAATGTAGAAATAGCTCAGCAGTAGGGTGTAATGAATAGGTATGTGCACCCACGGTCAGTGCAGAAACCACAATAACTGCAATAACAAATGATTGAAATAATTTACTTTTATCGATACGCTGGAACAGCTCTTGTAACTGCGACAACATCATAACGTGCCCTTAACGGTTATAAATATAAAACCAGTGCAATATACAGCAAAAGTAACGAAAATTAGTAGTTTTCCGGTGAAAATATAAGGATTTTTGAATGTTAAATAATAACTTAAAGTATCTACTTTCGTTATCGGTAATCGTTGTGTTAGCAGGGTGTAGCAGTAATAGCCGTTATCATGAAATTCAATCAGCCCGATTAGGTGAGTGCAGCCATATGGCTGACAAGGAATACCATGAATGTGTTAAACAACAACAAGACAGCTACAAAGAATTTAAAAAACAACAAACCGCCGAGCAGTAATAAACCATGACCAAAACCCAAAAGCAGCTAGATAAACGTATTCGTCAACAATTAACAATTGCTTGCGAGCAAATAAAAGATAACGTTGAGGGCTTTAGCTTTCTTACTCACTCGGCAGATTTAAACAATTTACCTTCTAAGTTTACTGTAAGTTGTTATTTTATTGATGATATTGCACTAGAGCAGGCTAAACAAAATAACCAGCTAGATTACATTGTGCAGCTTATTTGTAATGCATTAGCTAGTTTAAATATTCATATAAAAAACAATGCTATTTCATTTCTTAAGCAGTAAAAATCGGTACTGTGTTTTTGTTTAATTATCCCTCATTTTAAGCTGTATTTGGCATTTATGGTCTTAGTAAAAGCTTTAATATGGAGAGATTCTATTAAGCAGGCTATAATCGCAAAAAAACTGTAATAGAGATTAAATATGGCCGTTCCAACACGCTCGCAAATAACGCCAGGCACAGAGGTTAATATTGTGCTTAAACAAGATCAACGCAGTGGTACTTTAACCAATGGTATTGTGTCGCGTTTATTGACCAAGTCACCTAATCACCCGCACGGAATAAAAGTACAATTAGAAGACGGCCAAGTGGGTCGGGTAAAAGAGATCATTGCATGAGTGAGTTAACCTTAACTGATTTTTGGCGACTGGTTACAGTGGAAGATAAAACCGCAGAGCCTGACTCAGTGTGCCAATCGCTTAAGTCGGCACTGAGTGACTTATCAGATGAGCAATTAATTGAATTTGATAAGCAGTTTAGTATTTGTATGCGTCAAAGTTATACCTGGGATTTATTTGGTGCCGCGTTTGTTATGGCGGGCTGTAATGATGAATATGGTTTTTCAGAATTTCGTTGTTGGTTAATTTCTCGTGGTGAAGCCGTATTTAAAGCTGCACTAGAAAACCCAGATAGCCTCGCTCAGTGCACGCCGCTTTATTTTTTAAACGAGCAACCTTATCCGTATTTAGATGAGTATGACCTAATTGCAGGTTTGTTATATGAAGAGCGTAACGACGATGAGTTACCCTTTATCCCATCAGGGCTTGACCAACCTAAAGGTAAGCGCTTTAAAGACAAACCTAAGTTTTTAAAACAAAATTACCCGCAGTTATTTGCTAAGTATTGGCAATAACTCAGCTTGTTATTAATGCATTACTTAATTAACCTGAACTGCGGATAATAAATCCATCTCAAGCAGCTATTTTCAGCGCTAACTGCGTTGAATTTACTTGCAATAGGCTAGCTATTGACGCGTAATTTCG